>JAHFBX010000279.1 GCA_023249815.1 Candidatus Eiseniibacteriota bacterium | reverse complement strand
GCCGAGTTTCAGCGCCACTTCCGCTGGAAGTCGGCGGCGCGTCCCTACGTCTGCGCGGGCGGCGGCTTCTACTTCCGCAAGATGTACCGCACCGGCAACGACTACAGCACGTTCACGACGGGCGGCGCCCACGTGTCGGTGGGTTTCAACTCGGCGATCGACGAGCGCCACGTCATCGGCGTCGAGGCACGCGCTGCGCGGCTGCAGGGCCACGCGGGCACGACGAACACGACGTTCGGGACCGGGGAGGACAGCGAGACACTGTGGAGCGTGAAGGCGAGCTGGTCGCTCGTCTACTGACGCCGCGACCCGGTCCCCTGCGCGACGACGCGGGAGACCGGGCCGCCGTCACGCGAACCCACGCGCTCCCGGAACTCGCGTGGACGAACCGTCACCCGCGTGCGCGCACGATGACTCGGGTGCGCTGCGGTTCTCGCGGCACGGCGCCGGGCACGAACACTGCTCCGCTCGGGAGCGGCCCCCCGGACCCGCCCTCGTGGGAGCAGGACCATGCGTGTGTGGAAGGCCGTATCCGCAGCCGCCCTCTCGGCGATGGTGAGCTTGTCGTGGACTGTGGGGAGCGCCGGCGCGGGATGCGTGGCATGTGATGCCACGCTCAACTGCGTCGGCGCGGACGCAGGGGCGAAGTTCTGCCTGCAGGGGCCGCTCACCTGCACCATGGCCGTGCCGTGCATCGGGCGAGGCAGTCGCTTCCCCGATTCGCCCGAGGAGGCACTCACCACTTGGTCGCTGTTCGACGCCGCCGTGCCCGGCGTTGCCACGGTAGACGTGGACGCCGGTCCGCTCTCGGTCGGGGAGGAGCAGCGCGCGGCCCGCGCCGCCTCGCGGGCGGCACTGAACGACGCGACGGTCGCGCACGGCAGCGACCTCTCGGTGATCCTCTCGCATCCCTCCGGTGACGGCTTCGCCGTGCGCCGCGCGGCGGAGGGTGCGCAGGTCCGGCTGCAGGTCTTCGACGTCATGGCCGAGCAGCCCGGGAGGCTCCTGGGCGAGGCGCTGCTCGGCGAGCGCGATCGCATGCAGGTGAACGTGCGTGTGGGCGGGCACGAGCAGCTGCTCGTCCTCCAGGCGATGAGCGTGCCGCGCGCGGGGCTCGGCCCCTTGCTGGCGCGGTTGCGCGCGTCGCTTCGCCAGGCCGCGCGCACGTTGCCCGCGCGGGAGGAACCACTGCTTCGCGCGCGCGCCTTCTAGCGGGGACTATTCGTGAGTCTTGCACGAGCACGCCTCGCGCACGCGAGGAGCTCTCGATCTCAAGTCGCAGGACGCGGACCCCGCGGGGCCGGCGCCACGGGCGCGGCGCCGGCCCCGCTCCCCGTGCGCATGATTCGCCTGCCCGAGGGCGCTACTCGCGGCGCTGTCGTGCGCGGTGGCGGGCGGCGAGCAGTACGGCGAACAACACCACGCCGAGCACGGCCATCACCGGCACGGTCCAGCGGTGCGGCACGAACTCGAGCAGAACAGCCGCGCCGCCGAACATCGTGGAGAGCCCCCACAGCACGGCAAGCGCCGCGCGCGGGGAGAGCCCCGCGTCGAGCAGCCGGTGGTGGATGTGGCCCGCATCGCCGCGGAACACATGCTGGCCGCGCACCAGGCGGCGCACCAGCGCCAGCGCGCTGTCGGCGATCGGGACCCCGAGCGCCACGATGGGCAGCAACAGCGTCAACGCGGCCGTGCCCTTGCGATTCTCGAGCAGCGACAGGGCGGCCAGCGTGAGTCCCAGGAACTGGCTGCCGGTATCGCCCATGAACACGCGCGCCGGCGGACGGTTCCACCACAGGAAGCCGCCACACGCGCCGAGCAGGAGCGCCGCGATGAACATGACGTAGAAGTCGCCGTGACTGCGCGCCGTCGCCCACAGCGCCGCGCACGCGATGCCCACGACACCGGCGGCGAGGCCATCCAACCCGTCGATCAAGTTGACGGCGTTCGTGAGCACGACCACCCAGAGCACGGTGAGCGGTAGGCTCAACGCGCCGGTCACGAAGGGTTCACCGAACGGGTTCGTGAGCAACGGCACGCCGTAGCCGAACACGGTGAGCGTGAGCGCGGCGCACGCCTGCACGGCGAGCTTCGCCCAAGGCCCCACGCCATGCCGGTCGTCGAGCACGCCCAGCGCTAGCACGGGAACGGCCGCGCACGTGAGCCCGAGTAGGGGCCGCGCGTCCAGCTCGCGCGCCGGTCCGGGCAGCACGCGCGACAGCCACGCCACGCCGAGCACCGCGGCAGCCATCGCCAGCCCTCCGAATCGCGGCGTGGGCTCCGCGTGGACGCGCCGCGGCCCGGGATGGTCCAGGGCACCGAAGCGAATCGCCAGCAAACGCGCCAGCGGGGTCAGGGCCAACGCTACAATCCCCGATGCGAGCGCAAGTTGCATCGAGTAGGGCATCAGCGCGCGCGCCGGTTGAGCGCCATGAGCAGCCGGGCGCGTGCCATGATGAACGTCGCCACCAACAGTTCGATCGGGGCCGGGGCGGGGTGGTGTTTGCGGAAGTAGTGAAGCATCCCCCGGTGCCGCTCGAGGATGACGCGGTTGGAGGCCCCACCGCGGCTCGCTCCGATGTGATGCACGGTCTCGGCAGAGGGCACGTAGTCCACGCTCCAGCCGGCCTGGTTCATGCGGCGGCACCAATCCACGTCCTCGTTGAACATGAAGAACGCTTCGTCCATACCGCCCACCGCGGCCACTGCGGCGCGACGCACGAGCATGGCCGCGCCCGAGACCCAGTCCACGCTGCGTGCACTGTCGTGGTCCCAGTCGAGCATCAGGTAGCGGCGCGTCCAGGGATTGCGCGGAAACAGCCGCGAGAGCAGCGAGTAGCGATTGAACAGGAACGCGAAGTGGTCCGGGTACGCGCGCGCGCTGTATTCCAACGAACGATCGGGATTGCGGATACGCGGCGCGGCGATGCCGCAGCGTGGGTGTGCTTCGAGCCAGACCACCAGTTCGCGCACCGCTCCTTCGCGCCACTCACAGTCGGGATTCGAGACCAGCACGTGCCGGCCGCTCGTCTGGGCGAGACCTCTGTTCACCGCCTTGGCGTAACCCAGGTTGTCCCCGGTGCGCACGACACGCACCCAGCTCGTGTCTCGCTCGAGCAGCTCGGGGGTGCCATCCCCCGAGGCGTTGTCCACCACCACGCACTCCCAGCGAAGCGGCGCCCCGGCGGCGCCTCGCGGTCCCATGGCGGACTCGAACGATCGCAGGCAGGCGAGGATGTGCTCTCGGGAGTTGTGGGTGACGACGACGAAGGAGAGGTCCATGCGGGCCGCGGGTGGGTGCGTGGGGCTCTGGCGGGACGCGGCGACTCTACCCGACACGACGACGCCGGGCGGAACGCGCGAGGAACGCGCTCACACCCGGCGTGTCACAAACAAAATGACGAACGGCGCGACCGTGATCGAGCCTCTCCCCACGTCTCTCTCCGGGCCCGACTTCCAGTCAGCGCGCGTTCGTCGCTGAGGATTGTCGGTGAAGGCTACGATTCGTGCAACCGAAGATTGCGGACACCGAGCTTTTTTTGTCGTGCCCAGAAAACCCGCAAGCCCGCGTAAAATGTGCACATGTGCGTTCGGGCTCGGCCGCGTTCTCACTCAGTTGGCCGGACCGCACCGGCCAAAATGTTGCCATTCCTGCGCTTCGTCGGATGAATGTGGCGCCAAAGTGTCGGCGAAGGCGACACCCTGTTCAGCAGGTGGTAACTCTGGCGTGCGAGGGCAGACTCGGATCTGCCGCAGGGGCACCCACACAGGGGGTCATGGATCGCACGTGAAACGGGAGACAGCGCAGATCACGGCTGATCCACCGCGTCGGGCGGGCGCCCGATGACCCTTTCGAACCACGCGTGCATCCGTGCGACATGGCTGCCCGGCCAGAACCAGCGCCCGCAATCCGGGCACCACGAGAGCGGCACGCCGGGCCGGGTGAGACGCCCGGGCAGCTCGCCTCGGGCCTCGAACGCCGAGCGAGCCTGCAGCGCCACGTTACAAGCGGGGCAGCGGCTCCAGGGCGCCGTGGCGGGGAGATGGGCTGCTACGACCGCGCGCACCGCAGCCTCGAGGTCTTCGCGGGGCACGCGCAGCACGGTCACCGGGGCCGATTTCGGGGGCTGGCGCGCGGACATCGTCAGCACGGCGCGGTCCTCGCGCCAGGCTGCCGCGAACAGCTCGCCGAGCCGGGCACCCCGGTGCGTCGCGACGTCGTAGCCAAGGAAGCGAAGCCTGCGGGCGAGCTGCTCGAGCGAGCCATCGGTGAGGAATCGTGTGCGCGGTAACATGCCCTGGCACGCTAGCCCGGCGTGTTCTTCGAGCGTGAGCTGAAAGTGCCGGGCAGCCCGGGCAGTCGCGTCATCAAGCGGTGGCCGGGCGTGCAACTCAGCCCCTTGCACGGGCTTCTGAACGACTCGTTGACGTTCCCGCTGGCCTCGCGCACCCTCGCCGCCCATGGGAGATCGACCACGGCGGCCGCGATCCGCCGCCGACGGCCCCGAGTTCGCCTCGCTCACGCTCGACCGCCGAAGGTTCCTGGTGCTGCTGGGTGGTGCCGCGGCCTTGCGTGCGCTCGAAC
>JAHFBX010000278.1 GCA_023249815.1 Candidatus Eiseniibacteriota bacterium | reverse complement strand
CGAGGTCGCGCTCGAGCGACCAGTGGGAGAAGCCGTCGTCCACGAGCACGAGCGACGCCCCCGCAGCGGCCGCCTCCCTCGCGAGCAGGCGCTTCGTGCGACCGGCGAACGTGCGCGCGCTCCAGAGTGCCGCGCGATACAGAAGCTCCTCGTCACCCGCACCGCCGGGACCTGGGCGGTAGCGCCGCGTCACCACCGCGACATCCGTGCCCGTGGCGCGTAGCCGCTTCGCCAGGTGCAGGACGAGCGTGGTCTTGCCCGCGCCGCCCACGGTGAGGTTCCCCACCGACACCACGCGCGTCGGCACGCGCTCCGGGGTGCGCACGCCCCACGCGTAGATCCGCCGTCGCGCTTCCCAGGCCCCCGCCGTGATCATGGCCAGGCCCCGGCCGAGCGGGCCCGCTAGCGGGGCGGCCACAGGCCGAGCTCCACGAGTCCGGTGGCCGCGCGCGCCGCGGAGCCGCGTTACGCGGCCGCCACCCGGAGCGCCGCCTCGGCCATCGTGCGGCGCTTGACGGCGTCGCCGAGCAGGGCCTCGAGCGCTCGGCCCAGCGCGCTCGCATCGCTCACGCGCCACAGGCCGCGGGCGCGATCGAGCGCCCGCACGCTGTCGCGCTGCGAGGCGTCGTGCGTGCCCATGATCACCGCGGCGCCGCACGCCGCGGGTTCCATCGGGTTGTGCCCCCCGTAGGCGGCGAGACTGCCGCCCACGAACGCCACGTCGGCGGCGCGATACCAGGACGTGAGCAGGCCCAACCGGGCGTCCCAGCGCCACGCGTCCGAGGGAGCGGCCCCCGTCGTGGAAGTGAGTCCTGCCGCGATGGCCTCGCCCTGGAGCTGGGTCAGCGCGCGCGGATGGCGTGGCACCGCCACCACCTGCCAGCCGGCGCGAAGCGCCACGGGCACCGATCGCCAGCCGTGGACGACCGCACGCGTCTCCCCCGGGCGGAGGTTTCCGAGCACGAACAGGGGCCGGTCACGCTCGAGGCCGAGCGACGCGAGCGCCTCGCCGCGATCGGGTGCAGGTTCGGGCAGGCCGTCGCTCTTCAAGTTGCCCACGACACGCGTGTACTCCGGACGCGCGCCGAGCGCCACCCAGCGCTGCTCGTCCTCCGCGCCCTGGCAGAGCACCGCGGCGAGACTCCGAACCAGGTCGCGCAGTTCGCCGCCGAGCCTCGAATAACTGTGCATGGAGCGCTCGGAGAGCCGCGCGCTCACCACGGCCACGGGCACGCGTTCCGCACGCGCTCGCAGCAGCCAGTGCGGCCACAGCTCCGTCTCGAGCAGGAACAGCCGCGCGGGGCGCACACCGCCCATGAACCGGCCGACCGCCTGAGGCGTGTCGAGCGGTGCCAGCACGGCGTCGTAGCCGAGCTCGCGCAATCGTGCGCGTCCCGACCGCGTGCTGCTGGTGAGCTGGAGTCGCGCGCCCGGCTCGAGCCGGACCAGTTCGCGCACGAGCGGCGGCACCGCCACGGCCTCCCCGAGCGAAGCGGCGTGCACCCAGGCGTGGCACCCCTCGGTGAGCACGGTGCGGCCGAGGCGTTCGCCCCACAGCACGCGCTCGCCCGGAGACGTGAACACGCGCGCGGCGGGTGCCAGCGTTCCCACCATGGGGGCGAGCACGCGATAGGCACTCCAGAGCGGGTTCACGCGGCCTCTCCCGCGCGGGCGCGCGCGGCGTCCGCCGTGTCCCGGAGTGCCGCTTCGAGCGTCGCGCGCGCGGAGTCGTCGGAGGGGAGCTTCACGGGCGGGCCGTACGTCACCGCGATCCGGGCGAATGGCCTCGGCACGCGGAAGCGGTCCCACGACTTGAGCCGCCAGGCCTGTCGCACGCCCATCCCGATCGGCACCACGCGAAGCCCGGCGTGGCTCGCGACGTACACGGCGCCGTCCTTCGCCTGCTCGACCGGGCCACGCGGCCCATCCGGCGTGACGGCGAGGTGGCGACCCCGCTCCGCCCAGGCGAGCAGCTCGCGCACTCCCGCCTCGCCCCCTCGCGTGCTCGAGCCGCGCGCGGTCACGTAACCCAGTCGCCCGAGCAGGCGCGCGACCAGCTCGCCATCGTGATGCTGGCTCACGAGCACCGCGATGCCTTCGCCCACGCGGTCCATCGTGAGCGGGAGGAGACCCGAGTGCCAGAAGACGTAGACGAACTTCTCCCCCGCTCCGAGCGCGCGCGCGTAGTCGGGCGCCCACACCCTCTCGAAACGCCACGTCGCGGCGAGGAGTCGCAGGAAGAGTGCGCCCCCGAGCGCCACCGCGGGAAGCCACCACGGCTGCCGGCCGACGCTCACGCCGCGAGGCTCCACGCCAGTTCGGCGACGCGGCGCGACGCGCCCGGACCGCCGAGACGCTCGCGCACCTCGGCGAGTGCGGACCTCTGGCGCGCGGCCTCGGCCGGATCGTCGAGCCAGCGAGCGAGCGTCGCGGCGACCGCCTCCGCGCGGAACGCGCGCTGCACGAACTCCGGCGCGACCTCGCGGCCGGCGACGATGTTCGGGAGTCCGATGTGCGAGAGCTTGACGACGCGGCTCGCGATGGCGTGATTCAACCAACCCACGCGGTAGACGATCGCGTGCGGTGTGCCGAACAGCGCGGTCTCGAGCGTGGCGGTGCCAGACGCCACCGCGCAGCACGCCGCGTACGCCTGGACACAGTGCGTGCGCCCGCGCACGACGCGGAGGTTCGCGAGTGCCGACGGATCGAGTGTCCTCGGATCCAGTCCTGCGGCCAGCGCCAGCACGGGCTGGACATCAGGCCGGCCCTCGGCGAGTCGACGGCCGACGGCGAGCAACACGTTCCCGTGCGCGGCCAGCTCGCCGCGCCGGCTCCCCGGGAGCAGGCCCACGAGCCGTGTCCCCGGCGCCACGCCCAGCTCGGCGCGGAACGCCTCCTCGTCGAGTTCGGGCGCCAGGTCGTCGAGCAGAGGGTGGCCGACGAACGTGGCGGCCACGCCGGCGCGCTGGAACAGCGGCTCCTCGAATGGGAACACGACGGCGAGCCGGTCCACCCAACTCGCCATCGCCGCCGCGCGCTCGGCGTGCCAGGCCCACACCTGAGGGGCGACGTAGTAGAGGATGTGCGCGCCGCGACGCTTGAGCTCCGGCCCCAGCCGCAGGTTGAAGCCGGGGTAGTCCACGAGCACGACCAGGTCGGGGTGGAAGCGATCGATCTCTTCGAGCAGCGCGCGGCGGGCGCGCAACAGCGCCGGCAGCCTGGCGAGGATGCCGCTGAAGCCGATCACGGAGAGATCCTCCTGCGGCACGATGGTCTCCGCGCCGGCGGCGCGAAGCGCCGGGCCGGCCACGGCGCGCACGCGAACGGGTCCCAGTTCGCGCAGTGCACGGACCAGGCGCGCCGCGTGCGCGTCCCCGGACGCTTCCCCCGCCACGATGACCAGGCGCCGCTCGCGGCCGGGGGAACCCTCGTTCAGGACACCGCCCACTGCCGGGCGCGGCGGCGCATCGCGTCACGCACCTGCTCCGCCACGGCGAGCGCGTCGCGGCCGGCGCGCGCCGAGGCCGCGCCGGCGCCTTCGCCGCGCAGCGACCGCACGAACGCCTCCAGCTCGAGCGTGAGCGGTTCCCCGTTCGGCACGTCGAGCTTCGTGCGCTGGATGCCGGCCAATAGCGACAGCGGATTCACGGCGCCCGGCTTGAACGAACCCGGGTCCCGGATCACGAACGCCTCGCCGGCGCGCTCGAACAGGTCCACGCTCACGTAGGAGTTGCGCGTGAAGAACCGGATGCGGCGGAGCCGCTCGACGGAGACGCGGCTCGCCGTCAAGTTCGCGACACAGCCGTCGGCGAACTCGAGCCGCGCGTTCGCGATGTCCTCCGTGCTCGACAGCACCGCGACGCCCACCGCGGACAGGTCAGAGATCGTCTGCCCCGTGAGATGCAGCACGGCGTCGATGTCGTGGATCATGAGGTCTCCGACCACGTCGATGTCGAGCGACCGCGGCTGGAACGCCGCCATACGGTGCGCCTCGATGAACTTGGGCTCGCGCAGGAACGGCTTGGCGGCGAGCAGCGCCGGGTTGAAGCGCTCGACCTGGCCCACCTGGAGCGTGCGGCCGGCGCGCTCCGCGGCCTCGATCATCGCGTCGGCCTCGGCGACCGTGACCGCCATGGGTTTCTCCACGAGCACGTGGCAGCCCGCCGCCAATGCCTGTTGCGCCGCCTCGAGGTGCGCCACGGTCGACGTCGCGACCGAGACCGCCTCGCACTCGGCTAGCAGCGATTCCGGCGTCGCGAACACGCGGCCGCCGAACTGGCGAGCCACCTCCTCGGCCTTCGCGCGCGAGCGGTCGTAGACCCCGACCAGCTCGGCGTGGCGTGACGCGCCGTACACGCGGGCGTGCTTCTCGCCCCACACTCCCACGCCCCATACCCCACACCGCACCGGTTTCACGTCGGACCTCCGCTCGCTAGCCGGGATTATTCATGAGCCCGTGGCCTGCGCGGGCCGGCTGCCCATGAATCGCTGCGTTGAAGGCTTGCCCGCTCCTGCGACGTGTCACCGACACGACTCCGTCGCGGGCCAAGCCTTCGCCTTGCGCTTCACGGACATCCGTCCCTCTCGATT
>JAHFBX010000277.1 GCA_023249815.1 Candidatus Eiseniibacteriota bacterium | reverse complement strand
GTTCCCCGCTTCCTTCGGACGCTCCCTCACGGTCGCGCCCTTGCGGTTCCCTTGGGTCCTTGTGACCAAGTTCCCGGAGGACTTCCACCTCCCAGTCAGCGCCCCTGCTGGGCGTACAACGACCGCGGACCGGGCCACGAGCGCCCGGTCCGCGCGGTCGTAAAGACGTCTTCAGCGCGTCGAAGCGCCCTGCGTCGAGCCCACCACCGGCCGGCCGAGCGCCGTGGCCGTGACCACCGGCCATGACTGGGACGGCATGGTGGTGCCCGATTGCCGCACGCGGCCCTTCGCGTCGATCACGAACCAGGCGCTCGTCGAACGCCCGAGGCTCGCGTCGAACACGCCGTACTGGGCACCGATGACGCCGCGTGGATCGGCGAGCAGGCTGAACGTGAGCCCCAGTCGACGCACCGACGCCCACACCTCGCGGTCGTTCTTCTCCACGACGGCGAGCGGCGTGACTCGGGCGCGCACGAGCGCCTCGCGTTCACGTTCGAGCGTGCGCAGGTCCACGTCGGACGCGCCGAACACGAGCAACACGTCGCCATGTTCGAGCACGTTGTGCAGGTTCTGCCACAGCGCGTCGTAGGACTGGTACTGGAAGTCAGGGGCCTTGCTGCCGGGGCTCAACCTCGGACGGGCCGCACCACCCCCTCCGGCGGAAGCTGCCACAGCGGTCGTGGCCGCGTCCGCTGGGGCGGCGTTGCCGGAGGCGTGGGCGGGCGAGGCAGCCGCCAGTACGCTGGCGGCGACGAGCATGGCGAAGCGCAAGGCAGTCCCCCTGGAGTCGTAGCGGGTGGTCGCGCGTGGGAAGCAGGGCCCGGGGCGTGGTGCCCGCGGTCCATGACGAGTTCAATGCAATCGCCGCGCCATGCAGTCCCGCAACGGCTTCGTGCCCGCAAGTGAAAGCCAGTGCGAGCGAGTTGGGCGAGACTCTGCGGATGCCACCCTGGCCGCTCGTGCAGAGCGCAGTGAGGCTCGTTGCGCCCGGGCGGATGCTGGACCCTAGAACAGCGTGGTCTGGTCCAGCCGGCCGAGCGCGCGCGCGCGCCGCTCGAACGCGAAGTAACCCCAGCGCGCGAGCACGGCGAACACCACCGACGCGCCGCCCAGTGCCAGCAGCACCTGCGTGTCGCTCAGACGCTGCATCACACCGTGCGTGCCGTGCCCGGCGAGGAAGCGCCGCAGCGCCTCGTACCACCACGTGAACGGCAACCCGAGTGCCACGGCCTGGAGCGGCCGCGGCAGGAGGTCGATCGGGAAGATGACGCCGCACAGCAGGTACGACGCGAGCGTGACCCCTTCGAGCACGACCATGGCGGAGCGCGTGAGCACCAGCGACCAGCCCGCGAGCAGAAAGCCCAGGAACAGCGTGGACGCCAGTCCCGCCGCGATGGACGCGGCGAGCGGCAGCCATTGCACCGTGGCCCAGTCCCAGCGCACGCCGAGCAGGAACCAGCCCACGAGCAGCGTCACGACCACGCTCACCGTGGCGAGCGTGAACTTGACCAGGGAGCGGCCGGCCAGGTATGTGAACATGCCCACCGGCGAGGCGTACACGTACTTGAGCGTCTCGTACTCCTCGCGCTCCTCGAACACCACCCAGCCCATGCCGACGAGCACGGTGTTCACGTAGGAGTGGAACGCGTTCGCCACGTAGAACCCGACGAACACGGTCGGGTCCGCGCCGTGCGCCCTTACGGTGCTGTACATGATGGCGAGGATGAGCGCCGTGGCGAGCGGCCGCGCCAGGATGTAGATGGAGAACAGCACCGGATCGGCCCAGTTGCCCTCCACCTGCCAGCCGAGCCATGCCGCGGTGCGTGCGCGCGACAGCGCCGCGCGTATCGAGGGGATCACTGCCATCGTTGCGTGAGCCTCCCCTCGCGCTTGGAGAGCGTCTCGAGGTAGGCGAGCGAGACGCGTGCGGTCCACAGGAACAGCACAGCGAAGCCCGCGAGCGCCAGCGCCTCGAGCGGCAGCGGCAGGAGCCCGCGCGCCGCATGGCCGAGCAGCACCTGGCGGATCGCGTCGGTGCCGAGCGTCAGCGGCAGGATGCCCGCCGCCACGGCGCCGAGCGCGCCGAGCGAACGGATCGGGAAGTAGAGCCCCGACAGGAAGTAGACCGGTTCCTGCAGCGCGTTCGCGGTGTGCCACGCCTCGCGACCATAGAGCAGGAACAGGCTCGACAGCGTCATGCCCAGCGCATAGAGCGCCACCATGGTGAGCACGAACACGGCGGCGAGTGCCCACGGCGAGAACGCGGCCAGTTGGACGTGGAACACCCAGACGCCGAGCGCCACGCCCACCAGCGAGCGCACCATGGTGGCCGCGAGCCCGCCCACGGCCATGCCGGTCAGGACCGCCACGAGCGAGCACGGCGCCGCGAAGTAGAGCTGAAGCTGCCCCTGTTGCTTCTCCCAGTAGAGCTGGGCGCCCATCCCCCACAGCACGTTGATCCAGTAGGTGGTGAGCACGCCGCCCACTACGGCGAGCGCCTCGTACTCGCGCGGCGCGCCGAGCGCTCGATAGAGCAGCACGAACGCGCACATGCCGAGGTTGGGGAAGATCGCGTCGGAGATGATCCAGGTGGGTTCGCGGAGCGATCCCGCGATGCGTACGTAGGCGCGCGCCCATGTCGCCGCGAGGAACAGTCGCACGCCCGTGTGGCGCGGCCGGGTCGAGCCCAGGCCCGGCTCGAACCCGGCACGCTGCGGCGCGGGCGAGTGAGCGGTCACTTGGGCGCCTCGCCGTCGTCCAGGCCACGACCGACGATGGCGATGAACGCGTCCTCGAGGCTCGTCTCGCGCGTGGACACGCCCCGCACCGCGACGCCTCGTTCCTCGAGCGTGCGCAGCAGCAGCGGCAGGCGGCCGCCATCCGGCAACCGGAGTTTCATCGTGTGCGTGCCACGGTCCGGGTGCGGCGCGCCCCATGTCACCGCCACGCCGTCCACGTCGCTCAGGCCCTCGGGCGCGCCCATCACCTCCAGCTCCACGTGCTGGCCGCCCTCGACCGAACGGCGCAGCGCCGCGGGCGTGTCGCAGGCCAGCACGCGACCCCGGTCGATGATGGCGATGCGGTCGCAGAGCTGGTCCGCCTCGGCCATGTAGTGCGTCGTGAGCAGCACCGTGCGACCTGCGCGCTCGCGCACCCAGCGGGTCACGAACTCGCGCAACTCACGCGCGGCATTCACGTCCATGCCGAGCGTGGGTTCGTCCAGGAACAGGATCTCGGGGTCGGAGACGAACCCGCGTGCGAAGTTCATGCGCTGGCGCTGCCCGGTGGAGAGCCGGTTGATGCGAGTCTTCGCGAGGTCCGAGAGCCCCACCGCGGCGAGCAGCCGGTTCACGCGCGGTCCCGCTTCGGCCGAGGGCACGCCGTAGAACTGCGAGAACATCCACAGACACTCGCGCACGGTGAGGATGCCGTAGCCCGAGTTCTCACCGCCCGAGACCAGCGCGATCCGCCGGCGCACCTCGACGGAGTCACGCACCACGTCGTGGCCCGCCACGCGCGCCTCGCCGCTCGTGGGATAGAGCAGCGTATTGAGGATCTTGATGCACGTGGTCTTGCCGGCGCCGTTCGGGCCCAGCAGGCCGAACACCTCGCCGTGTTCGATGCGGAGGTCCACGCCGTCCAGTGCGACCACGTCGGGCGAACCGCGTGAGCCCTTGAAGACGCGCCGGAGTTCGCGTGTCTCGACGGCGGGAACCCGTGCCTCGGAGGAACTCACCAAGGCAACGTAGGGAGCGCGCGCGGGCGGTGTCAAAGGCCCACCGCCCGCGGGACTCCCCGCGATGCCCCTAGCGGCGATCGCGCAGCAGCGCCATGCGCTGCGTGAAGACGCGGCCGTTCACCACGAGCCTCGCGAAGTAGACGCCGTCGCGCGCGCGCCCGGCGTCCCACACCACCTCGCGGCGACCGGCGGGGAGCGGGCCCGAAAGCAGCGTCGCGACGAGGCGTCCCGCGAGGTCGTGGACGGAGAGTTCAATGTCCGCCTCGGTGGGCAGGCTCAACGTGAACGCGGTGTTGCGGGTGAACGGATTGGGCCTCGCGGGCCCCAGCTCGATCCGCACCGGCGTGGGACCGGGGGCGGGACCCGCGAGCGAGAGCTTCGGCAGCGACGCCAGCGTGAAGACCGTTCCATCGCCCGACGCCAGATCAGCGCCCTCGACCACGACCTCGTCGCCCGCGAGCGGGGCCAAGGGCGTGAAGCGCACGTCGAACGCGAGATTGCTCGACGCGGTCTCCGAGAGTCGCAGTCCGCCGAGCTGCACCACGCCCGGCTGTTCAGGGTCGACGAGCGGCAGCCAGCCGTCCGAAGCCGGGCCCGTCGGGCCGTCCGCGAGCACGGGGAGCGAGGCGCGCCAGCGCTCTCCGGGGTAACGCAGCCGCAGCATCGCCGCGCCGAGCGCGTCCGCGCCGGTCAGCCGCAAGCGCACGAGCAGGCCGCCCTCGGGGTCGCGCATCACTTGCGTGAGGGTCGCCTGGACGTGGTCCGCGTCTACGCTGTCCCTTGGCACGATCGGCAGCTGCAGGATGCGGTGCGCGCAGCACAGCAGGTCCTCGAACGCCCAGACGCCATTGCCGTCACAGTCGGGGCAA
>JAHFBX010000032.1 GCA_023249815.1 Candidatus Eiseniibacteriota bacterium | reverse complement strand
CGAACAGCTCGCTTTCGATCAGGGTGGGCGTGATGGCGCCGCAATTCACCGCTACGAACGGCTGCATCGCGCGAGGACCTGAATAGTGAAGCGCGCGGGCGATCAGCTCCTTGCCCGTGCCGTTCTCGCCGGTGATGAGCACGGTGCTCGGCACTGCTGCCGCGCGCTCGACAAGGGCGAGGACCTGCTGCATCGCGCTACTCGCTCCGATGAAGTGCTGCGGCCGGAAGCGCTTGCTCACCTCTCGGCGCAGCGACAGGTTCTCGCCCACGAGCTGCTCGTTCGCCCTCCGCACGCGCTCGTGCCCACGACTGTTCTCGATGGCGACGCCGAGCAGGTGCGCGAAACCTTCGAGCAGGCCTCTCTCGGCGTCCCCGAACGCCTGGGCTCGGCGCGAGTCATCGAGATAGACGACGCCCACGACCTTGCTCGCGACGAACATCGGAACGCACAGGACCGAGCGAAGTCCCAGCTCGAGCATGCTTCGGGACAGGGCCTCGGGCTCGCTCGCGAGATCCCCTGCGAGGTAGCTGCCGCCGCTCTTGGCCACTCGCGCGACCACCTCGCGACTGTAGCTGAGCGCCTGGTCGCGGGTGGCCGCATCGATGGCACCGTACTCCACGACCGGACGGGATTCGCCGCTCGCCTCGTCCACCAGCACGAGCACACCTCGCTCCGCGTCGAGCTGCTCCACGGCGAGGCGCATTGCGCGTCGTGACAGTTCGCCGATCTCCGGCTGGGAATCCAGCAGGCGCGTCACCGATTCGAGCAGGTCGCGATCGCGGGCGACGTCCGTACCGGCGGGCGCGAACCGGCGGTGCCAATCCACGGCCAACGCGAGCGTGCGCTCGCGCTGACGATGGTCGCCCAAGCGCTCGAACCCCGCCGCGGCCGTGCGCAACCAATCGCTGACTGGTGTGCGCGCGGCGAGGCCCGCGCGCGTGGCGACGCGCGCGAACTCGAGTGCCGCGGCCGCGGCGTCGGCTGGCGCGGGCAGGGCGCTGAAGGCCGCGAGGGCCAATGCAGCGTTCCCGGCGCCGTCCTCGGCGTGTGCGCGGGCGAGCGCCCATTCGGCGCGCAGCTGATGCACGTGCGCCGTCGCGTACGGCGCGCTCCTCCCCTCGACCCAGGCCGCGGCCTCTAGCAGTCGGGCGGCGGCGACTTCGGGTTGTTCAGCGCGAATCGCGGCGCGACCCACACTGACTGCGAGGATCGGCGTCGGGAGCGATTCCCTGGCACTCTCGGCGAGCCCCCGCTCCCAGACGATTCCGGCCTCGGCCCAGCGCCCGAGGGCCGCACAGGACTTGCCGTACTCGATCCGACACCACGCCAGCTCGGTCCCCGCCGCTCCACGCTCGGCCAGTTGAAGCGCCCGACGCGCAGCGCGCAAACCTGCGCGCGGCCGGCCGGTCACTCGCAGCGTCGTGGCCAGCGCGCGCCAGCCGTACGCCTCGGCGGCGCGCTCGTGCTTCCGCACCATGCGAAGCGCGACCTTCGCCTCGCGCGCGGCGCGCGTCACTCGCCCGGTGAGCGCGTGAACGAGCGTGAGGTTGACGAGAGAGACTGAAACGGCGCTCGGCCAACCTTCCTCGAGAGCTACGCGGAACGAGTCCGCGATGACCTCGCCCGCTTCGGTCCAGCGACCGGTCTCGACCAGCACCCAGGCGAGATTCGCGGCCAACTCCTGTTCGGCGAGCCTCGCTCCGATCTCGCGGGCCTCCGCGAGGGAGGCTCGATAGATGCGCTCGGCTTCGACGGCATCCCGTCGAAGCGCTGCCGTGAGCGCTCGTAGGCCCGTGCCGCGAAGTCGCCCCAGCGCGTAGCCTGCTCGTGTCGCGGCAGCGTCCGCTCGTTCGGCCAGCGTTTGGGCGTCACCGAGACGCCCCTGCACGCGACGCAGGTCGCCCAGAGTGAGCGATGCGATCGACTCCGCCTCTCCGTCGCCCGATCGCTCGGCGGTCGCGAGCGCCTCGCGGGCCGCGGCCTCGGCGCCGGAGGCGTCTCCGGCGAACGAGCACCGCATCGCCTCGTTCGCCAACAGCAACGCGCGCTCGCGATCGGGTAGCGGTGTGGCCAGCGCCTCGCCGAGCAGCTCGGCCAATCGCGCGTGCATGCCCGTGCGCAGGTACGCGCTCGAGAGCGCGTGCGCCCGGCGAGCGCGCGCGGGATCAACGGCTGACGCCTGGAGCGCGCGCTCCAGATGCGGGATGGCCTCGCGATACCGCCCTCGTTCGAGCAGCAGACGCCCGGCCCGCTCGTCCCATGCGGCGGCAATCTCCGGAGCCTGCGTGCTCGCCACACGCGCCGCCTCGATCGCCAACGCGATGTCGGGCTCCAGCTCGAGCGCTCGCTCGGCCTCGCGCAGGGCTTCGACCGCCTGCCCGGCCCCGGCGAGGTGGGTGAAACGTCGCGAGGGTCCGGACCCTCCCAGCGCGAGCGCCGCACGATGGAGCGATGCGCGCGGCTCCGGCTCGAGGCCCGAGAGGACCGAGCGCGCGAGCCCGGGCGGATGCAGGCTCACGCGAGCGGATGGGTCGCGTGTGATGAGCCCCGCTCCTTCGAGCGCGGCGAGCGCGCCCGGCGTGGCACGCGGCTCCAGAGCGGCGAGCTCCATCTCCGCAAGCGGCGCGGCCCATACGGCCATCGCGGCTGCCGCGGCCGCCGCGCCCGGCCCAAGCGATGACAACTTCGTGAGGCAGGCCTGCTCGAAATCGGCTGGCAGCGTGAGTCGTTCGAGTCGTTCGCGGTCGAGCGAGATGCCGGTCGCGCCGTCCACGATCGCGCCAGCTTCCGCGGCGGCGTGCAGCGTCTCGACCGCGAGCCCCGGGTGACCCCCGACGCGTTTCCACAGGGCCTCGAGCAGCTCCTGCGGCGGAGCCGCGTGCAGTCGGGCGCGAACCAGACCCTCCGTGGCGGCACGGTCCAGGGACTTGAGCGAGAGATGGTCCGAGTGACCCGATTCGACGAGCAGCCGGTCCTCTTCGGCCATGCGACCGCTCGCCGTGGGAACCGACCACACCCAGCGTAGTACGCCCCCGTCGCGGTGCAGCGCCAGGCGTCGCAAGAAGGCGCGGGAGTGCGCGTCCAGTCGATCCGCGTCGTCGACACACACCACCACCACGCGTCCCTTGGTGTGCACGGCGGAGGCCCAGCGCAGCACGGTGTCCTCGTGCGTCAGCACTTCGGCACTGAGCGGTGTCGCGTCGTCGAGTCGCGCGAGCAGTGAGACGCTGCGCTCGTCCGCGAGTGTGCCGGCACCGGCCTCGAGTGCCAACCGACGGAGCAGGACACGGACCGCCTCGCCGGGTGCGGATCCCGCGGTCGTGAGCGAGACGACGGCATGGCCCGCGAGGGCGGCGCGCACCACGAACTCGCCGAGCACCGCACTACGGCCCATCCCCGGCTCGCCGAGGAGCAGGAACATGGGCGGGCCCTCCGGTGCGAGCGCCAACCAGCGTTCGAGTCGTGCGAGTTCCTGCTGCCGACCCACGAGGATCGCGGTGCGAAGCCGCTCGGTGAGCGAGCGGTGCGCGGCGGGATGCAGCCGCTCGAGCTCGAGGCGAACCTCGCGGGCGTCCGCAGGGCGCGCGGACGCGTCCTGAGAGAGCAAGCGCAGGACGAGCCGAGCGAGCGGCTCGGCCACAGCGGATTCCTCGAGCGCCAGCGCCACGTCGGTGCGTGCCTGCGGAGGCCTCGCGCGCGAACCCGGAGCCGAAGCGGCGCAACCCAGCGCGAGCGCGTACAGCGTTGCGCCGAAGCCATAGAGATCCGAGGCGATCGAAGGCGGTGCCCCCGCCACCAGCTCCGGTGCCGCGAATCCCGGTGTTCCGCGATGCCCCTTGCCCTCGCCTCCCAGAAGCGCCGCGAGTCCAAGATCCACGACCCGCACGTCGGCCAGCGCGCCGCCCACGGTGGGATGGCGAACGACGAGAACGTTCGAGGGTTTCAGGTCCCCATGGACGATGCCCGCGGCGTGCAGCCCCTCGAGCGCGTTCGCCAGGTGCGAAGCGCAGGCGTAGAACTCCGGCCAGTCCCCGGGTCCCAGGGCCTGGTCGGCGGCCACGCCGGGGACGTACTCCATCGTGTAGAACGGGGTGCCGTCGGGCGCGAATCCGAGCTCGTGCACCGTGACGATGGAAGGGTGGCGAATGCGCGCGAGTACTTCGAATTCGCGACGCAGCGAGTCGTGTTCGGATCGCGGCAGGTTCGCCTCGAGTCGCTTGAGCGCGCACTCGGCGCCGTTCGTGCGGTCGAGAGCCAGCCACACGTTTCCCATGCCGCCCCGACCGAGCGGGCGCAACAGCGTGAATCGACCGGCGAAACGTTCCATCCTCGGGTGTCCCTCCGCGGCGGCACGACACGGCTCGGCGTGGGGTGCGCAGCGGCATCGTAACGCGGCCGCCTGGTGGCCGGGAAACGGCCGGGCGTTGCTCTAGCGGTGGCGCGTGAAGCGGAGCGCGAACGCGAGCAGGTCGTCCGTCGGAACCGCGAGCCCGACATGCTTCCGGGCGGATTCGGTAAGGGCGTCGACGAGCGGCTCGATCGAGCCCGGCCAGAGGTCGTGTAGTAGGCCCAGCACGGCCGGTTCCCCAAAGCCGTGCCCGGCGAGCGACGTGGCCTGGAGCACGCCGTCGCTCACCACGAGCAGCCCATCGCCGGGCAGCAGGCGAAGCGCGGTTGCTTCATAGTCCCCGGGCGCGCCCGCAGTCCCGAGCGGCGGTCCCCCCTCGATCAGCCGCTCGCCCGCGGAGCCCTCCGAGGGCAGGCAGAACGGCGGCGGATAGCCAGCGGCGCACGACGAGAGCTGGCCGTTCGTCGTGAGGGAGCCGAACCAGGCGCGCGCGCCCTCGCCCGGACGGTGCTCGCGAAGCCCCGCATCCATCTCGGCCGCGAGCGCGGCCACGCCCGAGGCCCGTCGCGCCGAGGCGTGGAACATCCCGCGCAGCCACTCGGCAGCAAGCAGCGCGGGAACGGGCGCGCCGAACGGCTCGGCGATCATGACGAGCAACGTGCCGTCGCTGCGAGTCTGCTGAGTGCAGACGTCCGGGGATGGCACGGTCCCGGGCAGGATCGAGATTGCCAAGCTCGCCGCTCTTCCGTCGGGGGCCGCGGAGAGCGGCTGCCTGCCCTCCGCGCGACGCCAATGGCGCCGAGCGACGGCCAACTCGTTCACGCGCTCGAAGATCGCCGCGATGGCGGCGCTCGCGGTTTCGAGCCCTTCGAGATCGTAGTTCGTGAACGGGATCGTGGTGCCGACGCGGGAGAGGTTCAGGACACCGATCACGCCGCGGGAACCCGGCAGCGGCACGCTCACCGCGCTGGCGATGCGGTCGTGTGGCCCGCTCGATTCGAATCGCTCGTCCCGGATTTCGCCATTCATGATGAGCGAACGACGTTCGCGCAGCACCCAGTCCGAGATTCGGCGCGGCGCGGGCGGCAGGTCGCGACCGACGGATTCGCTCGGCAGTCCGAGGCCGGCCACGATGCGCAGGCGCCCTGTGTTCGGGTTCACCAGCATCACCGACGCCCGCGTCGCTCCCGTCGAAGCCGCGAGCGCCGGGAGAAGCGCCTGGCCCGCGTGGCTCGGATCGAGCGCCGACTGGAGCTGATTCGCCCATTGCGCAACGACCCTCACGACCGCAGAGGGTGCGAGCGCCCGTGAAGGACGCGCGTCGCGGCCGGAACGGGTCATCGATCCCCTCTCGGTCCGATCTCGGTCATCCCCGCCCCCTCATTCGACCTGTCCTCGCGTGCTGCCATCAGGGATTGCGAGGAAGAAGCAATCCGCGCCCGGGGAGCGACCCCAGGCGCGGCGGCCAGTGGCGGACGCCGGGCCATCCACCCGGCGCCGCCGTGTCTCACCTGGCCCTCAATTTGTTCCGCAGTGTCCGATCGCTGATGCCGAGCAAGCGCGCCGCCTGCAGCCGGCGGCCACCGGTCCGTTCGAGCGCGCGTTGGATCGCGTCGTGCTCGAGGAGCGCCAGGTCGAGCGGCACGTCCGCTTCCATCGTCGCGATCGCGCGCGCGGGGTCGTTCGGACGCCGCACGCCCGGGACGGGCGAAGGCGGATCGCGGTCCACTTCGGGCAGCGCCTGGGCGGTCAGATCGCCGCCACGGCACAGGATGAGCGCACGCTCGAGCGCGTTACCCAGTTCGCGGATGTTGCCGGTCCATCTGCGGCGGCGCAGCGCCTCGATCGCCCCCGACGAGAGTCGAGGGGGTCTCACACCCAACTGGCTCGCGATCTTGCGAACGAAGTGCTCTGCGAGCTCGGGGATGTCCTCGAGTCGGTCACGCAGCGGCGGCATCTGGATGGGCACGACGTGGAGACGGAAGTAGAGGTCGCGACGGAAGCGACCGGCTTCGACTTCGGCGCGGAGGTCGCGGTTCGTGGTGGCGACGATGCGAACGTCGACGCGCACGGTCTGGTGTCCGCCGACGCGTTCGAACTCCTGTTCCTGGATCGCGCGAAGGAGCTTGGCCTGGAGGTCGAGCCGCATCTCGGTGACCTCGTCGAGCAGCAGCGTGCCGCGGTGGGCCCGCTCGAATGCTCCCAGCGAGCGGGTGGTCGCGCCGGTGAAGGCGCCGCGCTCGTGTCCGAACAATGAACTCTCCACGAGGCCCTCGGGGAGCGCCGCGCAGTTCACCGTGACGAACGGTTGGTTCGCGCGCGGCGAGAGCTCGTGCAGCGCGCGAGCGAACAGCTCCTTCCCGGTACCCGATTCGCCATCGAGCAGCACCGTGGCGCGTGTGGGCGCGACGTGGCGCATGACGTCCATGACCGCGCGCAGCGCGGGGCTGTGCCCGACGATGTGCCGTGAACCCCGGAGCTGGTCCAGCTCCCGAACGTGGTCATCGTTCACGCGGCGCATGCGGTCCAGCTCGAGGGCGTTGGATACCGCGAGGCGGATGGCCTCGGTGCGGAGCGGCTTCGTGAGGTAGTCCACCGCGCCGTGGCGGATGCTCTCCACCGCTTGCTCAACGCTGTGGTAGGAGGAGGTCACGATGACGGGTACGTTCAGGCCACTGTTGCGCAACGCCGCGAGCAGCTCGATCCCCGCGCCGTCCGGCAGCTGATGATCGGAGATGATCAGCGCGGGCGCCTCGCTCGAGGCGGCCCGGAGGCCCGCCTCGAGGCTGGACGCGAGCACCGGCTGATGCCCCATGCCCCAGAGCGCCTGAGCGAGCGACGCGTTCACGGCCGGTTCATCGTCGATGCACAGGATCGTGGACATCTCGCATCCCTCGCGGAGCTGCTTCCTCGCGCGGCCACATGCGCGTCTCGCCGGTTCCCTAGAGTGTTCGGGGATCCGACATCCCATGGCGTGATCCGACGAGCGGGGAAGGAACAGGGCAATGGGCGTGCCATGGGGCACGGCACAATTCGAGCCGTTCCAAGCGCAAGCGAATGCGCAGCCCTGTCGCCGCGAGCGGGTCGCCCGATCGGGACCTCGTCGCAGGCGAGTCAGGCGACCGGCAGAAACTTCCGGTCCACCGGCAGTAATTTCCGGAAATTCCTTCCGCAGCCTCCAATAGGGTCGTCGACCGAGTCGCGAGCACGTCAGGCTTTCGGGGTACGCCTGACGACTACGGACACGGTCCCCAGCGTCCTCTCAAGCACGGAACCCACGGCTTCGCGCCGCATTCGCGCTGCGTTCGCGGGGACGCTCCGCGTCGAAGATGACGTCCCGGAATCCAGATTCGGGACAGACACACGCACGAATCGGACCGCGGGCAGGCCTCGAGCCGCACCGTGCCCGGCGGCCGCATGGCTTACTGCCTTCACCGCTTGGGTTTGGCCGCGCGCGGGGTTGCCCGAGCGACGTCAATTCATGTATAAGCGGCGGATTGGACCGGTCACAGGATGTCTCGCTCGGGCTTGGGGCGGGAATCCCACGACCTGCGCTCGAGAGCGCGTGCCACTTTCAGTCCCAGGGAGGCGACATTGTCCCGGAAGGCGCTGTTCCTCCTCTTCGCGGCGAGCTATGCCGCTCTGCTGCTCGCCGGCTGTGCACAGACCCCGGGACCCGGCCTCGCCCGCGGCGAGCAGGTGTTCGACACCTGCTTCCCCTGCCATGGCAAGAACGGGCTCGGCAACGAGACGCTCGGGGCGCCGGCGATCGCCGGGCTGCCGCGCTGGTACCTCGAGCGCCAACTCAATAACTTCAAGACCTCCATGCGCGGCGCGGACCCGCACGACATGGAGGGCGCTCGCATGCGCCCGATGGCGCGCTCGCTCTACCGCGACGGCGACATCGCCTCCGTGGCCGAGTACGTCGCGACGTTGCCCGGCCGTGTGCCCGCCGCGACCATGGTCATGGGCGACACGGCCGCCGGCCGGATGCGCTACCAGTCGATCTGCGTCACCTGCCACCAGGACGACGGCAACGGCAACGAGGCGCTCGGCGCCCCGCCGCTCACCCACCAGCACGACTGGTACATGATGTCGCAGATCGCGAAGTTCAAGTCCGGCATGCGCGGCGCGCACCCGGACGACGTCATGGGCGCGCAGATGGCCGCCATGGCGAGCACGCTCGAGGACAGCACGGCGATGCACGACGTGATCGCCTTCATCCGGACGCTGCAGAAGTGACGGAGGCGAACCATGGCCGGTGACGGCTTCGAGGAGCACTGGGCGGAGAACACCGCCAAGGTGACGTTCATCTTCACGGTGGTGGGCGTCGTGCTGTTCGTCGCCTCCGTGTTCCTGTTCATCTTTTAGGGCTGAGGGCCGAACGATGCTCCTGAATCTGCCTCGCGCCTCGACCTTCGCCGGTGACATCGACGGTCTCGTCGTCCTCGTGACCTGGCTCGTCGGCGCCTGGTTCGTGGCGACGCAGCTCATGTTCTTCTGGCTGATGTGGCGCTTCCGCGCCCGGGACGGCGTGAAGTCCCAGTACATCACGGGCAAGGAGCCGCACCTCAAGAAGTGGATCAACATCCCGCACACGCTCATCCTGCTGTGCGACATCGTCATCATCGTGGCCGCGGTGCGGGTGTGGGTGAAGGTCAAGCAGACGCTGCCGCCCGCGGACGACACCATCCGCGTCGTCGGGCAGCAGTGTACTTGGGCGTTCCAGCAGTCCGGCACCGATGGCACGCTCGACACCGCCGACGACGTATGGACGAGCGACACGCTGCACGTTGCCGAGGGCAAGACCTACCACTTCCTGCTCGAGTCGAAGGACGTGCTACACAGCTTCTTCGTCCCCGTGTTCCGTTTGAAGCAGGACGCCATCCCAGGCCGCACGATCACGGGCTGGTTCAAGGCGAACCGCGCCGGCAGCTACGACATCCTGTGCGCCGAGATCTGCGGGATCGGCCACGGCATCATGGGCGGGCGCATCGTGGTCGACACGCCCGAGCAGCACGCCGCCTGGATGCAAAAACACTCCGTGGTCGCCGACGCCGGGGCCACGACCACCGACTCCACGGCCGCCACCGGCGCCAAGAACTGACGGGAAGGCTGCCATGACCACACACGCTCCAGCGGTGGCTCACGACGCGGGCCATCCCGCGCACTCCGAGCCGACCGGGTTCCTCAAGTACTGCTGGTCCACGGACCACAAGGTCATCGCCATGCAGTACATGTTCACGGGCATGCTGATGGCGATGGTCGCCGGGTTCATGGCGTACGTGTTCCGCATGCAGATCGCCTACCCCGGCATGAACGTTCCGCTGTTCGGGCACGTCTCGCCGGACACCTATAATGCGCTCATCACGCAGCACGGAAGCATCATGGTGTTCTGGGTGGCCATGCCCGTGTTGCTCGCCGGGTTCGGGAATTTCCTGATCCCGCTCATGTGCGGTTGTGACGACATGGTGTTCCCACGCATCAACCGGCTCTCCTACCAGCTGTTCCTGCTGTCGGCGCTCGTCCTCATCGCGTCGTGGTTCGTGCCCGGCGGCGGATTCGGCGGAGCGTGGACGGCCTACCCGCCGCTGTCCGCGGTGGGCAAGTACAACCTCACCCCCATGGGCAGCACCATGTGGGTGATCGCGGTCGCGCTCGAATTCGTGGCGTTCCTGCTGGGCGGCATCAACTTCATCGTCACCTCGATGAACGCACGCGCGCCGGGCATGAAGGCGTTCGACGTGCCGCTCGCGGTGTGGATGATCGTCGTGGCCAGCCTGCTGTTCATGGCCTCCGTCGGTCCGCTCATCGCCGGCGCCGTCATGCTGCTGTTCGACCAGAACCTGGGCACCGCGTTCTACAACCCGACGCGCGGCGGAGACCCCGTGCTGTGGCAGCACCTGTTCTGGTTCTTCGGTCACCCCGAGGTGTATGTCGTGCTGCTCCCTGCCATGGGCATCGTGGCCGAGATCATCACGGTGTTCGCGCGCAAGAAGATGTTCGCGTACAAGACCGTCATCTACACGGTGGTCGCCACCGGCGTACTGTCGTTCTTCGTGTGGGCGCACCACCAGTTCGTTGCGGGCATCGACCCGCGCATGGCGAACGTGTTCACAGTGACCACGGTGATCATCTCGATCCCGATCGCCGAGATGTGCTTCCTGTACATCGCCACGCTTTACGGCGGCTCCATCCGCTTCTCGACGCCGATGCTGTGGGCACTCGCGTTCATGTCGGAGTTCCTGATCGGCGGCGTCACGGGCATCTACCTTGGGGCGAGCGGCGCGGACATCTTCTTCCACGACACGTACTTCGTGGTCGCACACTTCCATTACACGTTCTACCCGATTGCGATCATCGGCACGCTTGCCGGCATCACGTTCTGGTTCCCCAAGATGTTCGGCCGGATGATGAACGAGACACTCGGTAAGATTCATTTCTGGGGCACCATCATCCCGTTCAACTTCATCTTCATCCCGATGTTCTTCCTCGGGCTCTCCGGCGAACACCGGCGCATCTACGACTACACGAACTTTCCGGACTTGGCGACGCCGTCCATGCAGGCGCTGCGCATCACCTCCACGGTGGCGCTCGTCGTCATGCTGCTGTTTCAGTTCGTATTCCTGTTCAACTTCATCATGAGCATGATCCGCGGCAAGCGGGCGGAGAAGAACCCGTGGAAGTCGAACACGCTGGAGTGGACCGCGGACTCCCCGCCCCCGCACGGCAACTGGGCAGAGATGCCGACCGTGTACCGCGGGCCGTACGAGTACGCGGTGCCGGGACGTGAGCGCGACTACTGGCCCCAGGACGAGAGGGCGTGAGCATGAGCGTCAAGACCATCGCGACACAGCGGGCCAGCATGAACATCCCCACCGGCCGCCTGGCCGTGTGGTGGGTGCTCGTCTCGGAGATCGTGATCTTCGGCGGCGTGCTCGTGAGCTACCTGCTCCACCGTCTCGCGCACAAGGAGTGGGCCGAGCAGGCCGCGTACACGAACCTGTGGGCGGGCGCGTTCAACACGCTCGTGCTGCTGTCCTCGAGCCTTTCCGCGGTGCTCGCCCACCAGGCCGCAGAGAAGGGCGACGGGCGCAAGGCCGCACGGCTACTCCGGCTCACCGTGCTCGGCGGTCTCATCTTCCTCGTGGTCAAGTCGTTCGAGTGGACTCAGGAGATCCAGGAGGGCTTCACGCTCCAGTCCGGCGGATTCTGGTCCTACTACTACACCGCCGCAGGGCTGCACGCGTTCCACGTCATCGCCGGCATGGCCATCATGCTGTGGGTGGCCAGCACCGCCGCCAAGAACCAGGAGCTGCACCGCGTCGAGAACGTGGGCATCTACTGGCACTTTGTCGACATCGTCTGGATCTTCCTGTTCCCACTGCTCTATATCGCCAAGTAGACTCCCGAGAACGCCTCCTAGGAGACTCGCATGTCCGCTCACGCCCAAGCGCACGCCGCAGGCCAGCCGCACGGCCACGCGCGCAACTACGTGAAGATCTGGGGCATCCTCGTGCTCCTGCTCGTCGTAAGCGTGGTCGGCCCCATGGCCGGACTGCGCTGGCTCACGCTCGTCACGGCGTTCGGCATCGCGCTCGTGAAGGCCTATATGGTGGCCAAGAACTTCATGCACTTGGACATCGAGAAACCGATCGTGCACTGGCTGCTGTTCGTGGCGCTGGCGCTCATGGCGCTTCTGTACGGTGGGCTCGCACCGGACATCCAGAAGACCACCGGGCAGGGCTGGAAGAAGGATGCCGGCTTCCACCACAGCTTCACGACCAGCCAGCCGCAACATGCCGGCGGTCACGAACCGGGCGCGGCCGGGAGTACGGAGCATGGCAAGCCCTGACCTCGGCGTGGCGCGCGTGGTCCCGCGCCGCGGCTTCACCGACCACGTGCTGTTCGGCATGGCCGTGTTCGTGTTCACCGAGATCATGGTGTTCGCGGCGTTCATCTCGGCGTTCCTGATCGTGCGGAACAGCTCGCCGCCCGGGAGCTGGCCGCCCGTGGACCAGCCCCGCCTGCCGTTCGAGCGCACGGCGTTCAACACGCTGGCGCTGCTCGCGAGCGGCGTCATGGTGGCGCTCTCCCACCGCGCGTTCGAACGGCGCGGCGAGACCGCGGCCCGCGCCCCGCTCACGGCGGGACTCGCGCTCGGCGCGCTGTTCGTGGTGCTGCAGGGCGCCGAATGGGCGGCGCTCCTCCAGCAGGGCCTGACGCTGAGTTCGAGCCAGGTGGGCGGGTTCTTCTTCCTCATCATCGGCTGCCACGCGCTCCACGCCGTGATCGCGCTCGGGATCCTCACCTGGTGCTGGACGGGCGTGATGCGCGGGCTCGTCTCGTCGTCGCGCTTCGGCGCGGCACAACTGTTCTGGTACTTCGTCGTGCTCGTGTGGCCCGCGCTGTGGCTGGTGGTTTACCGATGAGCCGCCCGGGCGCGTGGGCGCTTCGCGCGGCGCGGTTCGGAACCGCCGCGAGCGGCCTGGCGCTGCTGGCGCTCCCGGGCCTGGCGGAGGCCTGCGCGGTGTGCGGCGGCGGCAATCCCGCCAACCGGTTCGCGTTCTTCGCCAGCACGATCGCGCTCTCACTCCTGCCGCTCGGTCTGTTCGCGGGAGCGTTCCTGTGGCTTCGCGCCCGGCTCGCCGACCGCGGCCGGGAGGAGTTCACGGAACGGGATGCCGCGACACCGAACCGCAGACACGCTGACCCGCCGGCCGGCGGACCGCCGTCTCCCAAGTCCTGACGCACCCGGCGCGCTGACGCCGGAACTGAAACCCAGCGATGGCCGGCGGCCTCGAGTGGTCGCCCCCCCGGCCCTCGCGACTCCCCGCGCGGCCGCGCGCCGCGGGAGGCCGCATGGCAGAGCCCCCCGACTCGGCACCTCCCGGCGCAGCCCCTCCCGCGATCCAGTCGGTGGTGGAGACGGCGCTCTACTTCGATGACCTGCCCGCCGCCGTCGCGTTCTATCGCGACGTGCTCCGGCTGCGCGTCATGAGCGCGAACGACCGGCTCGTTTCGCTGGACGCCGGCGGCGGCACGGTGCTCCTGCTGTTTCGACGCGGAGCGACCGTGGCGGGCGTGCGCTGGCCCGGAGGCTCGATCCCTCCGCACGACGGGGCGGGTCCGCTGCACCTGGCACTCGGCGTCGAACGCGAACACCTGGACGCCTGGGCGCGCTGGCTCGGCACCCGCGGCGTCACGATCGAGTCCGAGGTGCACTGGGACCGCGGCGGCCGGAGTGTCTATTTTCGCGATCCCGCCGGTCACTCCGTGGAGCTCGTCACGCCCGGCACGTGGGAGAATCACTAGTGTCGACCGATCCCGACGACGAGGCGGTCGAGCGCCATCGCCGCATCAAGCAGATCTTCCTGGACGCGCTCGACGCGCCTCGCGGCCGCCGCGCGGCGTTCGTGGCCGCGGCCTGCGGCGGAGACGAGGTGCTGCGGCGCGAGATCCTCGAGCTGTTCCTCGTGCACGGCGAGCAGGACAGCGTGCTCGACCAGCCGCTGGACGGCCGCGTCGCGTTCGAGGAGCTCGCACGCCCGCGCGACGGCCACGTCGGACCCTACCGCCTGCTCGGCGAACTCGGCCGCGGCGGCATGGGGGTCGTGTACCTGGCCGAGCGCGACGGCAACGAGGTGGCACTCAAGCTCCTGGCGGCCGGCTCGATGTCGCCCGAGTCGCGCGAGCGATTCCGGCTCGAGGCGGAGATCATGCGCCGGCTCGATCACCCGGGGCTCGCGCGCGTGCTCGACGTCGGCGAGGACCTGGGCCCGGGCGGTGTGTCCCAGCCGTGGATCGCGCTCGAGCACGTCTCCGGCCGCCCGCTGCTGCGCTTCGCCGAGGAGCATGCACTCTCCATCGAAGCCCGCCTCCGGCTCATGGTGGCCATATGCGACGCGGTGCAGCACGCGCATGCGCGCGGGATCGTGCATCGCGACTTGAAACCCGGGAACATCCTCGTGCGCGCCGACGACCGGCCGGTCGTCCTGGACTTCGGCGTCGCGCGGCTCCTCGCCGGTGACGAGCGGCCCACGGAGCTTGCGACCCGCACCGGCCAGATGCTCGGCACGCCGCAGTACATGAGCCCGGAGCAGGTGCAGGCGGCGCCCGCCGGCGTGGGACCCGAGTCGGACGTCTACTCGCTAGGCGTCATCCTCTACGAGCTCCTGACCGGTCGGGTGCCCTACGAGGCCAGCTCGGTGT
>JAHFBX010000276.1 GCA_023249815.1 Candidatus Eiseniibacteriota bacterium | reverse complement strand
CTTGCTCCACCAGGCGAAGTGCGACGACCGCCGAGATCGGCTTGCTGACGGACGCGATGTTGAATGGTGTGTCCGGCGTGACCGGAACGCGGCGCTCGACGTCGGCGAAACCAAATCCCCGTGCCACGAGAACGGTCGTGTCGCGAAGGACGATCATCGCGAGCCCGGGGATGCGCGCCGCCTGCCGAAGCGAGTCGACACGCACTGCGAAGTCGCGAGTGCGCGCGTCGTGCGCGGCCACTGGCACGCTGGTGTCATGGCTCGCGGGCGAGCCGCGCGCGAGCAGCCAAACCAGAAGCACCAGAGCCATCAGGATGGACCGCATCAGGCCACCTTCGATGAGTGCGAGTCAGTCACGTGCGCGCCCCCGATGTCGAGCACCAGCACCTTCACGCCGGCATCACCCAGCCGCCGAGCGCGCTCGTCAGGCGCTCCGCTTCGGCCGGTCCCCAGCTCCCGGGCGCGTAGCGCAGGGGTTCGACCCCGTCCTTCAAGAGCGGGTCCACGATCGCCCACGCCGCCTCGACCGCGTCCTGCCTCGCGAACAACGTGGCGTCGCCTTCCATGGCGTCGCCCAGCAGTCGCTCGTACGCGTCCATCTCGTCGTTGGTGTGGTGGCGCGCGAGCGTCAGCTCGATCGGCTGTCCGACCATGCCGTCACCCGGACGCTTGGCGCTCGCGCCCAAGCCGATCTCGACTTCGGGGCCGAGACGGAAGCGCACGTAGTTCCCCATGCTCGCCATCGCCGCGGCCGCCTCGTGGAACACCACCGCGGGTGGCGACTTCAACTGTACGCGCACTTCCGTAGCGGTGGTGGCGAGCCGCTTGCCGGCGCGGATGTAGAACGGGACGCCGGCCCAGCGCCAGGATTCGACGCGCAGCTCGAGCGCCGCGTACGTGGGCACGCGCGAGTCCTTGGCCACGCCGTCCTCGTTGCGATAGCCCTCGAACTGGCCGAGCACCAGATGTTCGCGCACGAGCGGCGGGATGCTGCGCAGCACTTTCGCCTGCTCGTCGCGGATCGCCTCGGCATACGACGCGGACGGTGGCTCCATGGCGAGAAAGCCCACCACCTGCAGCAGGTGGTTCTGCACGACGTCGCGCAGCACGCCGGCTTCCTCGTAGAACTTGCCGCGGCCTTCCACGCCGAATGACTCCGCCAGCGTGATCTGCACGTTCGCGATGTATTGGCGGTTCCAGATCGGCTCGAGGAATGCGTTCGCGAACCGGAAATAGAGCAGGTTCTGCACCGCCTCCTTGCCGAGGTAGTGGTCGATCCGGAAGATCGAGTGCTCGTCGAAGCACTTGTGCAGTGTGACGTTCAGCGCGCGGGCGGATTCGAGATCGCGGCCGAACGGCTTTTCGAGCACGACGCGGGCAGGTCCCGTGCAGCCCGCCCCCGACAGCCCCTCGACCACGGTGGAGAAGAGCGATGGAGGGATCGCCAGATAGTGGAGCGGCCGTTCGGCGGTCCCGAGCGCCTGCTTGAGCGAGGTGTAGGTGGCGGGCGTGCGGTAGTCGCCCTGCACGTAGCGGAGCGCCGCCGAGAGCGCCGCGAACGCTGCCGTGTCCACGCCGCCGCCGTACTCCTCGATGCTGGCGTGCGCGCGGGCGATCAGCGCTTCGCGGCTCATCGCGCTCGACGCCACGCCCACCACCGGCAGGTCGAGCATGCCGCGACCGGCCATCGCGTGCAGCGCCGGGAAGATCTTCTTGTACGCCAGGTCGCCGGTGATGCCGAAGAACACCAGCGCGTCTGAATGTTCCGGCGTCATGACTTGGAGCTGGCTTTTGGCTTTTCCGCGTGCCCTCCGAACTGCCAGCGCAGCGCAGACAGCAGCCGGTCCTGGAACTCGCTCTCGCCACGCGACGCGAAGCGCTCGAACAACGCCGCCGCCAGCACGTACACCGGCACACCCAGGTCATTCGCGGCGGCGAGCGTCCAGCGCCCCTCGCCCGAGTCCGAGACGCGCCCCGAGAACTTCTCGAGCGTCTGGTCGTTTGCGAGCGCCTGCGCGGTGAGGTCCAGGAGCCACGACGGAAGCACGCTGCCGCGGCGCCACAGCTCCGCGATCTCGCCGAGGGCCAAGTCGTAGCGATAGTGCTCGGGGTGTCGAAGCGGCGTGGTCTCGGCGTCTGCCTCACGCGATTCACGACCGGCGCCGGCGTGACGCAGCAGATTGAAGCCCTCGGCATAGGCCGCCATCATGCCGTACTCGATCGCGTTGTGAACCATCTTTACGAAGTGCCCCGCCCCGTGCGGCCCGCAGTGGAGCCAGCCGCGCTCGGCGGTGCTGGCACCGGCCGCGCGGCCCGGCGTGGGCGGTGCTGCCGCCTCGCCCGGCGCCAGCGCTTCGAACACCGGTCGCAGTCGCGCCACCACGTCGGCTTCGCCGCCCACCATCAGGCAGTAGCCGCGCTCGAGCCCGAACACACCGCCGCTCACGCCGCAGTCCACGTAGCGCACTCCCCGCTTCGCCAGTCGCTCGGCGCGCGCGAGGTCGTCCTGGAAAAGCGAGTTCCCGCCGTCGATCAGCGTGTCACCGGGCTCGAGCACCGCCGCCATCTCGTCGAGCGTTGCGTCCACCGCGGCGGCGGGCACCATGAGCCACACGTGTCGCGGGACTTTCAGCGCGCGCACGAACCCGGCGAGTGACCCGGCATCGACCGCGCCTTCGCGGACGAGCGTGTCCACGGCGTCGCGGGTGCGGTTGTGCACGACGCAGCGCACGCCGGCGCGCATCAGGCGCCGCACCATGTTCCCGCCCATGCGACCGAGGCCAATCATGCCCAGTTCCACGCCGAGCTCCTCCTGTTTCCCTGAGCCGCCCACGACGTTGCTGTGCAAGTGCGACGCGCGCGCTATGCTCGCGGTTCGCAGCGCGCTGCCTGACCGATGCACGGCAACCGGCAAGCGAGCGCTCACACTAGCATGCGCATAGACTGGGGAGGCATCGTCCCGCCGATGCAGCCGATGCAACACGCGCCCGCCATTGTCGTGGCGCCGATCCTGGCCCTGGCCGCGCGCCTCGCCAGGCACTGCGAGAGCTCCGCGCGTGCGGCGCAGGCGGCCCGCGGGCGGTTTTCGATCGCGGTGCCGGGAGGATCGGTCGCCGAGCATCTCCTGCCGGCGCTGGCAGCCGCGGGTCTGGAGTGGGACTCGGTGGATGTGTTCTTCGCCGACGAGCGCTGCGTGCCACCGGAGAGTCCGGACTCCAACTTTGGGGCGGTGACGCGAGCGTTGCTCTCCGGCATTCGCACCGGCACGCCACGCGTGCATCGCATGGAGGGCGAACGCTCCGACACGGAGCGCGTCGCGATCGAGTACGCCGACAGGCTGCGCTCCGTGCTCGGCGCGCCGCCCGTGTTGGATGTGGGGCTACTCGGCGTCGGCGAGGACGGTCACGTGGCGGCATTGTTTCCCGGCAGGCCGTCGCTGCGCGCCGCCGACAGTCTTGTGCTCGTCGAAGACGCGTCGCCCAAGCCGCCCGCGCACCGACTCACGCTCTCACTACAAGTCTTGGCGCGCTCGCGCGAGGTCGTGGTCGGCGCGTTAGGCACCGCCAAAGCCACCGCCGTGGCCGATGCGTTGCGAAATTCGGCTTCGACGCTCCCGCTCACGCTGCTGCTTCAGCGTGCGAACCGCGTCACGCTGCTCCTGGACCAAGAGGCCGCGAGCCGCGTTCGGTGATGCGGCCAGATCCCCGTCCCCGTGCTATCGTCGCTCGCGCCCGACTCGGCGAGCCCGGGAGCGCCGCCTCCGAATCACCAATCCCCGGATGAGTGCCGGCCACAACATGTCACCTACCGCGCGCAACGACCGCTGCCCGTGCGGCAGCGGAAAGAAATACAAGCGGTGCTGTCTCGGCAGGGCGGAGCCTGCAAACACGGAGCAGGGGCGGCTCGCGCACGTGCGCCACTCCGCCGAGAATGCCGTCGTCGATAGCATCGTCGGCTGGGCTGGGCACCGCTTCGGATCCGCTTGGTCGGACCGGGCCATCGAGGCGATCTCCACGGGAGCGCCACCCGAACCTGACGAGTTCGAGCTGCTGCTCCCGTGGCTCCTGTACCTGTTCCCCATTCAGGGTGCACCGCTGGCCCAGCACTTCCTCGCCGAGCGGGGCACGGAGCTCACGGAGTTCCAGCGCGAATCGCTTGCGTGCAACCTGGCATCGCACCTCTCGCTCTGGGAGATCCGGCGAGTCGAGAGCGGTGTGGGCCTCGAGTTGTTCGATCTACTCACGCACGAGACACGGTTCGTGCACGACGTCCGTGGCTCGAGGGAAGCGCAACGCTGGACCGTGCTCCTGGCCGCGGTCACGGACTACCCCGAGGTCAGCGCCCTGGCCGGCATTCACCCGCGGCCGCTGCCGCCGGTCGAATCGATCGAGCCGCTGACCGAGGTGCGCCGCGTGCTGGGTGTGCGGACGCGTGCGGTGCCCGTCGCGCGGCTCTGCGCCCCGGAGGTGCAGTTGGCCATGATCCTGGCGTGGCGGCTCGCCGTGGCGGAGCAGGACGCGCGAGCGCGCGCGCCGCGCGTCGTCAACAACACCGACGGCGATCCGCTCGTCCTGTGCGCCGACCACTTCGACGTACCAGGGGGCGATAACGCTGCGGTGCTCGCGAAACTCGCCGCTATCGAAGG
>JAHFBX010000275.1 GCA_023249815.1 Candidatus Eiseniibacteriota bacterium | reverse complement strand
ATATCCGGGCTTCTCGCACCAATCGAAAACCGACCTCGGTGCCGGCGCCCGCATCGACTCTACCTCGTTTCATCCGTGGGGGTCCGCTCCGCGGGTGCCAAACTGATATGGAGTGACCGGCCGCCGCGCGTCACAGCGAAAGCCTTTCTCGGCATCACCCGGCGCGTGAGCCGCCCGCCCTCGCCGAGGGCCGCGGTCTCGCCCGTGACGCGTGGAGGGCGTGCCGTGAGCCTCGCCGCTGCTCGACCGCTCCGTGCCCCTCGGCTACCCTCGCCCCTCCATGGGCTTCCACCTCCGCGCACCCTACTCGCCCGCGGGCGACCAGCCGCAGGCCATCGCCGAGCTCGTCGCCGGCCTGCGCGCCGGTGAGCGCCACCAGACGCTGCTCGGCGTCACCGGCTCCGGCAAGACGTACACCATCGCCAACGTGCTGGCGGAGTGGGGCCGTCCCGCGCTCGTCATCTCGCATAACAAGACGCTCGGGGCGCAGCTTTACGGAGAGTTCCGGCAGTTCTTCCCCGAAGACGGTGTCGGCTTTTTCATCAGCTACTACGACTACTACCAGCCCGAGGCGTACGTGCCGTCCACGAACACGTACATCGCCAAGGACGCCAGCATCAATGACGACATCGACCGGTTGCGACTTCAGGCGACGTCCCTACTGCTCGAACGCGAGGACGTGCTGATCGTGGCGAGCGTCTCGTGTCTGTATGGCCTTGGCACCCCCGAGGACTGGCGCGGCATGCGCATCGACCTGCGTGCCGGGCATACGCTGCGACGGCGCGAACTGCTGGATCAGCTCGTCGCGATCCAGTACCAGCGCACCGACTTGGACCTGTCGCGCGGTCAGTTCCGGGTGCGCGGCGACGTGGTCGAAGTGAAGCCGGCCTACGAGGACTTCCACGTCCGCATCGAACTCGACGACGACGTGGTGGCCCGGGTCTCGAGCGTGGACCCGGTGACCGGCCGCACGCTGCGCACGATGGACCGCCTGGCGCTCTACCCCGCCAAGCACTTCGTCACGCCCGCGGGGCGCATCCACACCGCGCTCGGCTCGATCCGCGCCGAGCTGCGCGAGCGGCTCTCGGTGCTGCGCGCCGAGGGCAGGCTGCTCGAGGCGCAGCGGCTGCAGCAGCGCACCGAGTACGATCTCGAGCTGCTCGGCGCGCATGGCACGTGCCCCGGCGTCGAGAACTACTCGCGCCATCTGTCCGGCCGCGCGCCGGGCGAGCGTCCGGGCTGCCTGCTGGACTACTTCCCGCGCACGGCCGACGGCCGCGCGGACTTCCTCACCATCATCGACGAGTCACACGTCACGGTGCCGCAGGTCGGCGGCATGTACGAGGGCGACCGTTCGCGCAAGCAGACGCTCGTGGACTTCGGCTTCCGGCTGCCGAGCGCGCTCGACAATCGCCCCCTCAAGTTCCCCGAGTTCGAGTCGCTCGTGGGCCCGATCCTGTACATCTCGGCCACGCCCGGCGAGTACGAGCTGCAGAAGTGCCATGGCGTCGTGGTGGAACAGATCATCCGGCCCACCGGACTCGAGGATCCCGAGCTGGTGCTGAAGCCCGTGGACGGCCAGGTGGACGACCTGTTGCACGAGATCCGCGTGCGCGTGGAGCGCAAGGAACGCACGCTCGTCACGACGCTCACGAAGCGCATGGCCGAGGACCTCACAGACTACCTGACCGAGATGGACGTCAAGGTCCGCTACCTGCACAGCGACATCGACGCGCTCGAGCGCGTCGAGATCCTGCGGGGCTTGAGGCTCGCGGACTTCGACGTCCTGGTCGGCATCAACCTGCTGCGCGAGGGGCTCGACCTGCCCGAGGTGTCCCTGGTCGCGATCCTCGACGCCGACAAGGAGGGCTTCCTGCGTTCGGAGCGCTCGCTCATCCAGACGGCGGGGCGCGCGGCGCGCAATGCCGGCGGGCGCGTCATCTTCTACGCCGACCAGCTCACGGATTCGATGCGGCGCGCCATCGCAGAGATGAACCGCCGCCGCGAGAAGCAGCGGGCCTACAACACCGAGCACGGCATCACGCCGCGCACGATCTTGAAGTCGGTCGAAGAGATTCTGCAGGCGACGAGTGTCGCGGACGCGATCGGTCGCGGCGAGCAGTCGAAGCGGGAGGACGCCGTGCTGCTCGGTGACGACAGCGAACGATTGCTCGCCCAGCTCGAGGGCGACATGCTCGACGCCGCGCGCGCGCTCGAGTTCGAGCGCGCCGCTTCCTTGCGCGATCGCATCGACGACGTGCGCGCCGCGCTCGCGATGGCGCGGGCCGGCGGTGATCCTGGACTGGAGCTGGCGCGCGCATCGAGCGTGCGCCCGGGTCGCGAACCCCGCCGGGTGAAACGCCGGTTCGGAAAGGACCGCTAGCCGTGCACGAGAGCTTCCTTCCGCTCGTCAAGTTCGCGCTCTCGGAGGACGTGGGCACCGGCGACGTCACCACGTTGAACGCGGTGCCGGCCCGAGTCGGCGCGCGCGCCGCGATCGTGGCCAAGGCCCCGGGTGTCGTGTCGGGCATCCAGATCGCCGCGATGACGTTTCGCGAGGTGGACCCCACGCTCAAGTTCAAGCCCGTTGCGAAAGACGGGCAGGAAGTACCTGCGGGAGCTGCACTTGCAACGGTCTCCGGCTCGGCCGCGAGTATCATGACGGCGGAGCGCACGGCGCTAAACTTCCTCATGCGCCTGTCCGGTGTCGCCACGCTCACACGCCGCTATGTGAACGCCATCGCGGGGACCGGCGCGATGATCCTCGACACGCGCAAGACGACGCCGGGATTGCGCATCCTCGAGAAGTACGCGGTGCTGTGCGGCGGCGGCCACAACCACCGGCTCGCGCTGTGGGACATGTACCTGGTCAAGGACAACCACATCCGCGCCGCGCGTGGGCTCACGAACGCGATCGACATGATCCAGCGGACGAGGCAAGACCTGTTGCTCGAAGTGGAGGTGGAGTCGATGGACCAGTTGCGCGAGGCGCTGCGGCCCGAGGTGGATCGCATCCTCGTGGACAACCAGCCGCCAGAAACGGTGCGTCGCTGCGTCGAGGAGGTGGACCGCTGGTACGCCGCGAACCCGCCCGGGCATTCGCGCGTGCGCGACGGTGCCAAGCGCTGGCCCGAGGTGGAGGTTTCCGGTGGCTTGGACCTCGACACGATCCGCGTCTACGCGGAGACCGGTGCGGACTACCTGTCCGTGGGAGCACTCACGCATTCGGCGCCGTCGCTCGACCTGAGCCTGGAGATCGAGGAAGTTGGCTGACGACTTCGATCGCGCGCGATTCACGTCCCGTCTCGTCACGCGACGGCTCGGCCGGCAACTGCTCGTGCGCGAGTTGACCGCGTCCACGAATGACGACGCGTGGGATGCGCTCGCCACGCTGGGTGACGGCGTCGCCGTGGTGGCATTCGACCAGACGCGCGGCCGGGGCCGCGCGGGCCGGCGCTGGGTACACGCGAGAGGCAAGGGCCTGGCACTCTCGGTGGCCATGGCGCTCGGATGCGACGTGCGCCAGGCGGGCATCGTGCCGCTCGCAGCCGGGCTCGCCGTCGCGCAGGCCTGCCACGCGCTGTCCGTGCCGGCGGCGCGGCTCAAGTGGCCGAACGATGTGCTGGTGCGGGAGCGCAAGCTGGCGGGCGTCCTGTGCGAGCTGCGGCGCGTGCCGGGCGCCGGCGAGGCCGTGGTGATCGGCGTGGGTCTCAACGTGCGCCAGTCGCGAACCGACTTCCCCGGCGAACTCTCGGCAACGGCCACGTCGCTTCACCTCGAGGGTTCGCCGGCTTCGATCGAGGACGCGGCGGCGGAGGTGCTGAACCGCCTCGAGCCGCTGTGGGACGAATCCCAGGAAGGCGACCGCGGCGCGGTGCTCGACAAGTGGTCGCGCTCAAGCGATCACTGGGGCCGGTGGGTGAGCGTGCGCACACCCTCGGGGGGCGTCTCGGGGATCGCCGTTCGGCTCAATGCGGATGGCGGCCTCGTGCTGCGCACCGAGGCGGGAGTCGAGACCTCGGTCGTGGCCGGCGACGTGCTGCCGGCGGGCTCGGGACTCGACGTCGCATGATCAGCCCGCATCGCTCGCCCGTCGAGCCGCCGCTCGACGACGACATCGTGGACGCGGAGGGGTCCCGTGGCATGGGCTTCCTCGAGCATCTCGAGGACCTGCGTCGCGCGCTGTGGAAGTCCTCCATCGCGGTCATGGCCGGGATGGTCGCGGGGTGGATGTTCTCGCCGCGCGTGCTCGAGGACCTGGTCCAGCGCACCGTGCATCACGCCGTCGTGCTGTCGCCGTTCGAGGCATTCAACGAGCGCTTCAAGCTCACGTTCATCCTCGGGCTGGGGCTGGCGCTGCCCGTCGTGTTCTGGCAGGCGTGGTCGTTCGTGGTACCGGGGCTCCTGAAGAAGGAACGTCGCTGGGTCCCGGGCCTGGCGTTCGGCTCCCTGGTGCTATTCGGCGCGGGCGCGGCCGCGGCCTACTTCTATGTCGTTCCGCTCGTGGTCCGGGTGCTCGAGAACTTCCTCGTCGCGGGTGTCACGACCGAGATCCGCTTGAGCGCGCTGCTCGACTTCACCTACAACCTGGCGCTCGCCTGCGGCATCCTCATGCAGCTGCCGCTCGTGACACTCGTGCTCACGGC
>JAHFBX010000274.1 GCA_023249815.1 Candidatus Eiseniibacteriota bacterium | reverse complement strand
GCTCGCGGCCGTGACCGCGGCCATGCCCGCGATCCTCGCCCGGCGCGGGCCGGCGCTTGTAGTCGAAGTCCGGGATCGTGACGTGCACGATCGTGTGTCCGATGAAGCGCTCGATCGCCTTCACGTCGCGCTCCTCCTCGGGGCTCATGAGCGTGAACGCGTCGCCCGTGGCCTCGGCGCGGGCGGTGCGCCCGATGCGGTGCACGTAGTCCTCGGGCGACATTGGCACGTCATAGTTGATGACGTGCGTCAGGTCCTCGACGTCGATGCCGCGCGACGCGATGTCCGTGGCGACCAGGAGATTCACGCGCCCGCGCTTCAGGTCGCGCAATGCCCGCTCGCGCTGCGACTGCGTACGGTCGCCGTGCAGCGCCGCCACGTTGTGCCCGCGCTTCTCGAGCTGGCGCGCGAGTCGGTCGGCGCCGCGCTTCGTGCGCGCGAACACGATAACGCCGCCGATGTCAGTGCGGCGCAGGAGCTCGTCCAGGAGGTCGGTCTTGAGCGCGCGCGACACCGGGTAGACGGCTTGCGTGATGCCGGCCACGGTGCGCGTGGGCGTCGACAGGTCCACGCGCACGGGATCGTGGAGCGCGTCGCGCGCGACGTCGTTGAGCGCCGGCGGCATGGTGGCGGAGAACAGCAGCGTCTGGCGGTCGTCCGGGAGCAGTCGCAGGATGCGCTTCAGGTCCGGCGCGAAGCCCATGTCCACCATGCGGTCGGCCTCGTCCAGCACCAGTACCTCGACATCGTCGAGCGCGACACTCTGGCGTCCCTGGAGGTCCAGCAGGCGGCCCGGCGTCGCGACGAGCATGTCCACCCCCTCGCCTCGCAGCATGCGTTCCTGCGGCCCGATGTTCACGCCGCCGTGCACCACGCCGACCTTCAGCTTCGTGAACCGGGCCAGGTCTCGCGCGGCGGTCTCGATCTGCGCCGCGAGTTCGCGCGTGGGGGCCAGCACGAGTGCCCGCAGCGCGTGCGGGCGATCGAGCAGGCGCGCGAGGATCGGCAGCACGAACGCGGCCGTCTTGCCGCTCCCCGTCTGCGCGGCAGCCACGACGTCGCCGCCCTCGAGCACGAGCGGGATGGTGCGCTGCTGCACGGGCGTGGGCGTCTGGTAGCCGGCCGCACGCACACCCTTGAGGAGCGATGTGGGCAGGCCGAGCGAGGCGAAGGGCATCGGGTCTCCGGGGGAAGAAAAAAGTCGGGAGCGCCCTGAGAGCAGCGCATCAAGTGCGCCTCGGGACGCGGGCGCAACGTCTTGCGGCGGGGCGACGGGGCAGGACCAGAGCATCCGCGGGCGCCCCGCGGCCCGCCACCATGCACGAGAAACATGTCCACACTCAAGCAGCTTCTCGAGATGGCCGAAAACCGGCCCGGTTCCTTGAGTCCCCCGATCCTCGAGCCCGTACGGAGATGGCGCCTTGCGATCGCACCCCGATCATCGCCCGGATTCGACGCCGACCCTGATGCCGAGCCACTCAGCAGGCTCCTCCGGTGGCTCGCGTCGGCCCCGCAGCACCGTGGCGAACGCGCTCGCGTTCGTCGGCGTGAGCGTGTGCGTGTTCGTCTCCCCCGTTCGCGCCGACGTGAATCAGACCAAGGCGAACATGCTGTGGAACATCGCCAAGTTCGTCGAGTGGCCCGGCATCCGCGCCGACGCCGAGGTGCCGCTCGTGTTCACCATCCTGGGCGAGGACGAACTCGCGGTGGAGCTGGCCGGCGTGCTCTCGAGCAAAACAGTAAACGGCCATCCCGTGTTCGTGCGCTTCGCGCGCCGGCCGCAGGACGCGAAGGGCAGCCAGATCCTTTACGTGGCTGAAAGCGAGCTGGCGCACATGACCGACGTGCTCGCGGTGGTGGACACCTCCGCCGTGCTCACCGTGAGTGACGCGCCGGGCTTCGCCGCACACGGCGGCATGGTGGGCTTCTCCGCCGACGGTGATCGGGTCCGCTTCGAGGTGAACCTGGGCCAGGCGGAGCGCACCGGCTTGAAGCTCTCGGCCAAGTTGCTCGCCCTGGCGCGCCTCGTCTCGGACGCGCCCGAGAACCGGTGATGGCGCGGCTTCGCCTGAAGCTCCGGCACCGGCTGTCGTTCATCACCATGCTCACGAGCGTCGTGGCACTCGTGCTGGCGTGCGGCGCGTTCCTCGGCTACGAGCTGTTCACGTTCCAGCGCACGATGTCGCGCGACCTCGCCATCCTCGGTGACGTCATCGCGGACAACACCACGGCGGCGCTCACGTTCGGGGACACCGAGGCAGCGCGCGGCGTGCTGGGCTCGCTGCGCGCGCAGAAGCACGTGCTCTCCGCCTGCGTCTACGACGCCGAGGATCGCCCGTTCGCCACCTACCAGCGCGAGCTGGTGGAGGACGCGGTGTGGCCGGCGCGGGCGCGGCGGGACGGCTACGAGAACGCGCGTCACTGGGTGGGCGTGTTCCGGCCCATCGTCCTCGATCGCGAGACCATCGGCACCGTGTACATCCGCAGCGACCTGCTCGAGATGCAGGAGCGCATCCGCCGCTACGCCATCATCGTCGGTGTCGTGCTGCTGGCGGCCATCATCGTGGCGTTCGTGCTGTCCTCCATATTGCAGGGTGCGATCGCCGGGCCGCTGCTCCACCTGGCTTCGGTGACGCGCGAGGTGAGCGCGTCGCGCGATTACTCGAAGCGCGCGGTGCGCACGAGCGACGACGAGATCGGCGAAGTCATCGGCGGCTTCAACGAGATGCTCGCCGAGGTGCAGAAGCGCGACGGCCAGCTCCAGGAACACCAGGAGCACTTGGAATCGCTGGTGCAGGCGCGCACGCGCGAGCTGGTGGACGCGAACGCCGAACTCACCGCGGCGCGCGACCGCGCCGAAGGCGCGAGCCGTGCGAAGAGCGAGTTCCTCGCGAACATGAGCCACGAGATCCGCACGCCGTTGAACGGCGTCATCGGGATGACCGAGCTGGCGCTCGAGACGCAGTTGGACGACGAGCAGCGCGACTACCTCCAGACCGCGCGCTCCTCCGCGGAGACGCTGCTCGGCGTCATCAACGACGTGCTGGACTTCTCGAAGATCGAGGCGGGCCGCCTGGACCTGGACCGCACCACGTTCGAGCTGCGCACCGAGATGGAGCTGGCGTTGAAGACCGTGGCGCTGCGGGCCCACCAGAAGAACCTCGAGCTGTTGTGCGACGTGCACGCCGACGTGCCGGACGGCGTCGTGGGTGACCCGGTGCGCTTCAAGCAGGTGCTCGTGAACCTGGTGAGCAACGCCATCAAGTTCACGAACCAGGGCGAGATCGTCGTGCTGGGCGAGATGCGCGAATCCGACGGTGACACCGCCGTGATGCACTTCGAGGTGCGCGACACCGGCATGGGCATTCCCGCCGAGAAGCTCGGCAGCATCTTCGAAGCGTTCACGCAGGCCGACAACTCCACGACGCGGCGCTTCGGTGGCACCGGGCTGGGCCTCACCATCTGCAAGCGGCTCGTGGACATGATGGGCGGCGAGATCTGGGTGGAGAGCAAGGAGGAGCAGGGTTCGTCGTTCCACTTCACGCTCAAGCTCGGCCTCGCGAGCGGCTCGCTGTCGCCGACGATGCCACCGGTGCCGTTGAACGGCTTGCACGTGCTCATCGTGGACGACAACGCCACGAATCGTCGCATCCTCTCCGAGCAGCTGACGGCGCTGGGCCTGATCGTCACCTGTGCCGACGGCGCACGTGCGGCGCTCACGGAGCTGTGGCGGGCGCGCGCGGAGAATCGCTCGTTCTCGCTCATCGTGCTCGACTACCACATGCCAGACCTGGACGGGCTCCAACTCGCCGAACGCGTGAAGGACTTCCCGGGTGTGCCGGCGCACACCATCATGATGCTTACTTCGGGAGGCCAGTCCGGCGACGTGGCGCGCTGCCGCGAGCTGGGATTGGCCGCCTATGTCACCAAACCGTTGTCGCAGCGCTCGCTCTACCAGGTCGTCGCGCAGGTGATCGGGGCCGATAGCGCGTACCCGCCACCGTCGGCGTCCGGTACATGGAAGGAATCCGCGGTCATGACCAGCTCCATTCCCGCCCCCGCGACCGGTGCACCGCAGGCCTCGCTGAAGGTGCTGCTGGCCGAGGACAACGTCGTGAACCAGAAGCTCGCCGTCACCATGCTGCAGAAGCGCGGCTACCGCGTCTCGGTGGCGAACGACGGACTCGAGGCGCTGGCGCTGCTCGAACGCGAGGCGTTCGACGTCGTGCTCATGGACGTGCACATGCCGAACATGGGCGGCTTCGAGGCCACCGCCGAGATCCGCGAGCGCGAGAAGGCGCACGGCCGGGCGCGCATGCCAGTCATTGCGCTCACCGCGCTGGCCATGACCGGTGATCGCGAGAAGTGCCTGCAGGCCGGCATGGATGCCTATCTCACCAAGCCCATCAACGCCCGCGAGCTGTTCGGCACGCTCACCCAGATCATGCCGCGGCAGCTGAACGCCGCCGGGTCGAACGTGCCGCCCATGCTCACGCCGCTGCCCGCATCGGGCCCGGTGCTGGACTTCGATGGACTGCGGCGCAACATGGACGACGACGAAGAGATGCTGCAGGACATCGTGGGGGCGTTCCTGCGCGACCACCTGGTGCAGCTGCGCGACCTGCGCACGGCGCTGGCTTCGGGCGAGGCGCAGACCGCGCTTCGCAGCGCGCACAC
>JAHFBX010000273.1 GCA_023249815.1 Candidatus Eiseniibacteriota bacterium | reverse complement strand
GCTCGACGCCACGACCCTGGCGTTGGACGCCTTCGACGCGGCGAACTTCACGCTGCTGCACGATCGTGACCGGAACGGCGCCGCCTGTGCCGGCGACACGCCGGTCGCGAACGGCGGCGTGTTGACGCTTGCCGCCGGCGACTCCGCCGACGTGCTGCTGACGCTCGGCGTTCCGGCGGGCGCCCCGCTCGGCGCGCTGGCGCTCGTGCGGCTCGCGGCGACCGGGCTCGCCCAGGGCGCGTGGGCGGCGGTCACGGACACGCTCCGCACGCCCACCGTGGGCTCGCTCCCCGCGGTCACGTTCTGCGACGCGCCGGACTACCAGCGCATCACCCGCCTCGCGGCACTGGCCGCGCCGCTGTTCGTACAGGCGGTGGCGCGCGGTTGCGACCTGGACCCGGCTCGCGTCGAGACCGTGCGCCTGACGCTTCGTTCGCGCTCGACGGGCGACCACGAGGACTTCGACGCGGTCGAGACCGCGCCGCACTCCGGCCTGTTCCGGCTCGTGCCCGGTGCACCCACGCTCACCGGCACGGGGACGTCCGCGGTGGGCGACGGCGTGCTCGCGATGACGCGCGGCGATCTCATCACCGCCGAGCTCGCGGGCTGCGGCAACGTGCTCACGACCGCGTCGGTGTGGGTGGATCCGCGCTGCCTCGTGTACGAATCGCGGAGCGACGCGCCGGTGGGCGGCGCACGCGTGCGCCTGGTGGACGTGAGCGGCGCGGGCAACGGCGGCGTGCCCGGCGGGCTCGCGAGCGTGTTCGCCGGCGACGGCGTCACGCCGAGCCCGGCCGACGTGCTCACCGACGCGCTCGGCCGCTACGCGTTCCCGCTCGTGCCGCGCAGCACGTACCGGCTCGAGGTGTCCGCGCCCGAGCCGTGGCGATTCCCGTCGCGCATGGGTGTGGCGGCACTGCCCGCAGGACATCTCACCGACGTGGCCGGATCGTACGGCGGCGTGTTCACCGCCCCAGACTCACTCGCGCCGATCGCGGTGGACGTGCCGGTGGACGCGCTCGGGCCCATCGCGCTGTTCGTGGAACACACCGCGTCGAGGCCGGAGCTGGAGTGGGGCGACGAGCTCGAGTACCGCGTGCGCATCGCGAACCGCTCGGATTCGGCGCTCACCGCGGTGACGCTCGCCGAGACGCTGCCGAGCGGGTTCGCCTACCTGCGCGGCTCGGCGCGCGGCGGGATCGCGACCACGGGCTCGAGCGCGCGCCCGACCGGGATCCCGGCGGCGGACGCCACCGCGGCCGGCCCCGCGCTCGTGTTCGGGATCGGCGCGTTGGCACCGCGCGAGACCTACGAGCTGCTGCTCCGCGTGCGCGTGCGTGCCGGCGCGCCCACGGGCGAGGCGGTGGCGGTGGCACAGGCCACGGCGCGCGCCGCGGTCACGGACGTCGCGTCCAACGCCGCGCCGGCGCGCGTCCGCGTGCGCGGCGACGTGTTCGGCGACGAGGGCGCCATCGTGGGCAGCGTCTCGGTGCGCACAGGCGAGAGCGGGGATCCCACCGGCCTGGCGGGCGTGCGGTTGTACCTGGACGACGGCACGTGGGCGGTGACCGACGCGCACGGCCGGTTCAGCTTCACCGGCGTCACGCCAAGGACCCACGCGATCAAGCTCGACCGCACCACGTTGCCGCCGCGCGCGCGGCCGGTGGCGATCGACCGTCGCGACGCGGGCACACCCGGCCTCCGGTTCGTGGACTTGACGCGCGGCGAGCTGGTCCACGCCGAGTTCACCGTGACGGGAGACACGACGACCATGCGCGAGGCGCAGGACCGCCGTATGGCGGCCGCGGCGCGCGACGAAGCCACGCGCGCGTTGGCGCGCGGCGTCACGAGCCCCGAGCAGCGACTGCGGAGCGGCGATCCGCGTTCCCTGCCGGCGTCGGCGATCGCCACCGGCGAGCGTGAGTCGTCCGAGGGACGGCCGACCCCGCTCGCGATCTCGGCGACGTCGCCCGCTGCGGTGCTCGCTTCGCTCGAGCAACTGCTCCCCACGCTCGACCCCGAGTTGGGCTTCGTAGGGCTCTCGGATCTCGACACGGTCACCGCGACGCAGCTCGCCGTGCGCGTCAAGGGCCGGCTCGGTATGACGTTCTCGCTGCGCGTGAACGGCGAGCGAGTGCCCGAGTCACGCGTCGGACGACGCGTCACTGCGCCGCGCGCCGGGCTCGAGGCGTGGGAGTACGTCGGCGTGACGCTTCGCCCCGGCAGAAACCAGCTCGAGCTCTTCACGCCGCACGCGCGCGGCCGCGTCGTGGTGCGCGTCGTGGCGCCGTCAGCGCTCGGCAACCTGGCGCTGTCGGGGCCACGGCTCGCCTCCGCCGACGGCCGGAGTGCCGCGCTCTTGACGCTCGCCGCCACGGACTCCGCCGGCGTGCCCGTGGGCGCGCGCACGCTGGTGACGCTCGAGAGTTCGCTCGGCCGTCTCGCGGTGCGCGACCTGGACCCGGCGCAGGCTGGCGTGCAGGTGGCGGTGGAAGGCGGCAGCGTCGAGGTGCCGCTCGTGGCCCCGGCCTCGCCGGGCCGCGCGCGCATCACGGCGAGATCGGGTGCGATCCAGGCCGCCGCGCTCGTGGAGTTCGTGCCGGAGATGCGGCCGCTGCTCGCGGTGGGCACGGTCGAGGGCGTCGTGAGCGTGCAGGGCGTGCGCCGCCCCGCGCACGGCTCGCTGCCGCGCACGGGCTTCGAGCAGCCGATCGGGCAGTTCCTCGCCGAATCGCGCGATGGCCGAAACAGCGCCGGCGCCCGGGGCACGCTGTTCGTGAAGGGCCGCGTGCGAGACGACATGCAGCTCACGCTCGGCTACGACTCTGACCGCCCGCAAGACCTGCGGCAGTTCCGCGACATGCAGGTCGACCGCGGCTATCCCGTGCGGGGGGACGCCTCGGTGCGCGGCTACGACGCGCAGTCCACGGGCCGGCTCTACGCGCGGCTCGACCGCCGCGATGCGTCGCTGCTCTACGGCGATCTCACCACCGGCGGCTCGGAGAATCCCGGCGCCGGCGCGTCGTCGCTCGCGAACTACGCGCGGAGCCTGACCGGCGCGGCCGCGGCCTGGGGCGGCGAGGAGCACGGCGGGCGCGCGTTCACAAGCCGCGAGCGCTCGCGCCACGCGGTGGACGAGCTCCCCGGCCGTGGCGTGTCGGGCCCCTACCAACTCACGCGCGCACCGCTCGTCGAGAACAGCGAGCGCGTCGAGGTGCTCGTGCGCGACCGCGACCAGCCCGCGGTGGTGCTGTCCTCCGACCTGCGCCAGCGGTTCACGGACTACGAACTCGATCCGCTCTCCGGACGGCTGCTGTTCCGCTCGCCCGTGCCGAGCTTCGACGCGGCGATGAATCCGGTCAGCGTTCGGGTCACGTACGAGGTGCCGGACGGCGGCGCGCCCGCATGGGTGCACGGCGTCGAGGTGCACCAGCGCGTCGGACCGCGGCTCGTCCTCGGCGGCACGTACGTGGACGACCACGACCCCGCGCAGCCGTTCGAGCTGCGCGGCGTGTCCACGACCGTGCGCCTGGCACCGCGCACGGCGCTCACCGGCGAGTGGGCAGCGACCCGCCTGCTGGCGGGCGGCCTCGAGCCCTCGGGCGTCGGCGATGCGGGCCGCGCCGAGCTGCGCCACGACGGCGCGCGCACGCAGGCGCGGCTCTGGGGCATGACCGCGGCCGAGGGCTTCCGCAATCCCGGCGCGGGACTCGCGGGCGGACGGAGCGAAGCGGGCGGACGCCTCGCCACGCGTCTCGCCGAGCGCACGCGGCTCACGGCCGAGGCGCAGTTCAGCGCGGACGTCGCAGGAGCGGCGCGCCGAGTTGGATTGCTCACGAGCCTGGATCGCACGCTGTCCGCGGCGTGGCGCGGCGAGCTGGGCCTGCGTGTGACCGGCGAATCGCGCCGGAACGCGAGCGAGGAGCCGCTGCTGCTCTCGGTGCGCGCGCGGCTCCTCGGCCAGTGGCCGCGGCATCCCGAGTGGAGCGGCTACGGCGAGTTCGAGCAGGACACGCGTCTCGCCGACCGCCGGCTCGCGGCACTCGGCGGTGAGTACCGCTTCAGCGCGCGCGGCCGCGCCTACGCGCGTCACGAGCTGGCGTCGTCGCTGCACGGACCGTGGTCGCTCACATCGGGCGAACAGCGGCTCGCCACGGTGGCGGGCGTGGACGCTTCGCTGGCGCACGACGCGCACGTGTTCAGCGAGTACCGGCTCCAGGATGCGTTCGCCGGGCGCGACGCGCAGGCGGCCGTGGGCTTGCGCAACGCGTGGCGGCTCGCGAGCGGCATGCGCGTCGGGGGCTCGTTCGAGCGCGTGAATCCCTTGGGCGGTCCGCGCGCGGCGGAGGGCCCCAGCACGGCGCTGTCGGGCAGCGTGGACTGGGCGGAGGATCCGCGCTGGAAGGGTTCCGCGCGCATGGAGCTGCGTTCGAGCCGTACTGCCGACCAGGTGCTCCAGACCATGGCGGCGGCCGTGAAGCTCGACAGCTCGTGGGTGGCGCTCGGCCGTCACGCGCTCACGTTCGGCGGTTCGCTCACGGGCGCGGGTCGCGAGGCGCGCGAGCAGTTGCAGCTGGCGTTCGCGTTCCGCGATCGCGGCGGCGCGCCGCGACCGTTCGGGCGCTGGGACGCGCTCACGCGCTGGGAGTTCCTCTACGAACGCTCCCCGGGCGCGGGCC
>JAHFBX010000272.1 GCA_023249815.1 Candidatus Eiseniibacteriota bacterium | reverse complement strand
CGTGCCGGTAGGGATCCTCGCCTCCCGCGAGGACGCGACCCTCCCAGAGGTAGCGCCACACGTCGTCCGATTGCGTAGGCGTCACGGGCAGGACCGCCGCGCGGGCGAGCAGCCCCACGCCCAGCACGAGCGCGCCCGCGCCGGGCAGGGCTCGCCAGCGGACCCGGCAGGCGACCGAGACGCCGTACGCAGCGAACGCGGCAAGCCACAGCACCTGGAACCCGCCCAGGCGTGCGCGCCAGTCGCCCGCGAGCCCGAGTGCCACGAACAACCCCGTGAGCAGGAGCCCGAGGCCCAGCGGCTCGACGAGTCGCGGCCGCGCGCGCCGCACGCCGTTCCCCGTCAGCGCGCTCGCGGCGCCGTGACTCGGACCGCGCGCGTGGCGGTGTTGCCCGCCGCGTCCACGGCGCGCACCGAAAGCAGGTGCGGGCCAGGCGAGAGCTCGGGAAGCGGCACGCGAAACGTGAGCCGCGGCGAGTCCGCGAACCCGCCCTCCGGCGAAAGCGAACGCCACGGGCCGTCATCCACGGACAGGTCGAGCCGCTGCAGCCAACCTTCGCCCTCGCTCGCGGCACCGGAGAGGACGACACGGCCACCCTCGACAGAAGCATCGAGCGCGGTCACCTGGGGCGAGTGGTTGTCCACGTGGAACGGCTCACTCACGGCTTCGGCGACAATCGCCTCTCCGACGGCGTTCCCCTCGCGATCCGAGGCCTCAACCTTGACGCGGTAGCGGCCATCCGGGAGCGTATTCGTGTTCCACGTGAGCAGCGAAGGCTCGAGGTCCTTGCCGATCTCGATCCAGTCGCCGTCGGGTTCCGCGCGAACCAACACGCGATACCGGAGCGCATCCCCGTTCGGATCCACGCCGCGCCACGACAGCGTGCGAAGGCCGCGCGCCCACACTGGCATCTCGCGAAGCGGCCGGCTGCCCCCGACCGTGGCCGAGTACTCCACCTTCTGGCCGCCGGGCAGCGTCTGCGTGATGGCCTCGGTGCGCGCACCCAGCTCGCCTTCCCGAAAACCTTGCCCCTGGGCCGCGACCGAGAGCTCTTCCACGCGCGGCGGGAGGTTCGGTTCGCGCCATGACACGGTCACTTCATCCACGCTCGACTCGCCGCCACCCAGCTTCACCTTCCACTGGAAGTAACGGCCCGGAGGCGATGCGATGGCGCCATCTCCACCCACGCCCTGCCACGGCGTCCAGGTCGTGTCCGGCGTCTCGCTGTTGCCGGTGCGCGTGCTGAACGTGCGCTCGCCGGTGCCCGTGGCGCGAAGCCGGCCGTAGCGCGCGAACCGCTTAGCATCCTGGACCGTCGAGAGCAGCTCGCCCCCGGCTTCGCTGCCGGGACCGAGCCGCCACAGGACGACGGGATTCGACGTGATGGCGTAGAGCGCGTCGCCGTGCGGTGCGAGCGCGGTGATCTGTCCCTGGGGCGGCGCCAGTTCGAGCACGGCGCCATTCGGCCGCTCGATCCGATAGACACCCGCGCGATTGCCGGTCGCGGCGCGCACACCGCGTAGCGTGGGCGTGAGCGCGAAGACGAGCGGCTGCGGTGCCGTCCACCACATGGACGCCTCGCCCTCGGGCGTCAGCCGATAGAGCAGCGCGCGACCGCCCGAGACGGCGCCGCGGGTTGGCTGCGGCCCCTCCTCGCTGGCGGGCTCCTCGCTCGCGGCCGAGACACTCAACGCCGCGGCCCACACGACGCCGTCACCGCCCACGGCAAGTCCGCGGATCTCGTCCTCGGGCGCGTCGTAGAGCGTGCGCGCCCCACCCGAGGACCGCACCTGGTAGACGCGTCCGCGCGAGTCGCCACCCGCGTAGACGCCGCCGGAGCCATCCGAAGCGAGGGACACGAGATTGCTCTCCTCGGTGTCGAGCAGCACTTCCACGCGCCCGCCGGAGATGCGCAGCAGCCGGCCTCGCGTGCCCGTCGCCGCGTACCAGGCACCTTTGCCCGCGCTCACCAGGCCCCAGACATGGCGCTCCCCGGTCGCGGCGAGTCGCGAGGTGTCGCCGTTCGCCGCGATGCGATAGACGTTGCCGCGAGGACCCACGCCGGCCACCGCGCCATCGCCGTCGGCAGCCATCGACTGCACCTGGCCCGGGCCGAGTCGAGCCCATACGCGCCAGCCGGCGCGCTCGCTCCAGCGCAGCACGCGTCCGTCGTCCCCACCCACCGCCACCGAACCGTCCTTCAACACGGCGAGGCACCACGCGATCGCGAGCGAGTCCGTGGCGAACGACGCGGTGCGCGGGCCCGGGCGGAGCACGCCGTCCGCTTCCACGACCACGCCGCGCGACTCGGCGCGCGCATGGTCCGCCGCCGAGTTGCTGGTCCAGAACTGCGTGTCCGCTGGGCGAGCCGGGCTCGCGGCTGACGCGAGCGCCAGCCCGCACATGAGCCCGATGCCACCCCACCGCCCCCGAACGCGCCCGCCCTCGATCACGATCCCTCCGTGGCCCGCCTCGCGGCGAACCGATGCGCCCTCAAGGGGCGAGCCGATCCACCACGAGCTCCATCACCAGCTCACCGCGCACGACGTCCTGCATCGGGCGCGCCACTTCCTGCATGAGCGCCCAGTCCCCGCGCCGCGCCCGGTCTCCCGCCTGTTGCCCGGACGCGAGCACGGCGAGCGCCGAGTTCGGGAGCTCGGGAAGGTCCTCGCCATCGGCCGACACTTCGGGAGCGCGCGCCCACAGCCCGGCGTGCAGCATGTCGGCGTGGCGCGCGAGCGCGAGCCGCGTCCACGCGTCGTCGAGCTACACCGCGCGGAATCTCGCCGGCAGCCGCGCCGCTCACCGAGAGCACGTAGCGGCCATCTGGCAACTCGTCCGGCACCGGTAACTCGAGCGTCACGGTGCTGCGCTCGCCGCGCCAGCGCTCGAGCACGGCGCGTATGCGCGCGACGCCGCCGGGACGAACGCTGGGTCGCACGAGCGACACCGCGCGGAGCGTGGACTGCGCGCGCCCGGGTCGCGTCTCGAGCTCCACGACCAGGCTGTCGGCATGGAAGCGCTCGTAGGGATTGCCGGCGAGGAACCGCACCGGCAATCCGAGCGTGGCCGCGACGTCGGCGAGCGGGTTCTCCCCGGCGGCCACGTCTCCGACGCGCAGCACCCGGCCCTCCTTCCAGATCGCGAGCGACCAGCGGAGTGTCTGCATCACGCCCGTGCCACCCGATTCGAGCAGGCTGTTCAACGCAGCCGTGCTCACGAGCTGTGCGAGGAGGTTCCGATCCTCCACCGTCTCGAACGCGAAGTGCTGATCGCGCGGACCGGCGCCGCGCACGGTGATGCGCAGCGGGAGCAGCTTGGGCGAGGACCCCAGCCGGCCCGCCACGGCGCTCCGGCGATCCTGCGTCGCCGTGCCCACGGGCGTGCCGGGCGTGCCGAGCTTGAACGAGGTGTTCACGTTCGCGAGCACCGTCGAGATGCGTGCCGTGGAGAGCGGCAGGCGCACCTCGCCGCTCTGGAAGAACGGGTGGCCGAACAGCAGCACGCGATCCCCGTCCCGGTAGGTCACGGTCCCAAGCGCGGACAGGTTCAAGTCGCCACGCAGGAGATCCACGGCGACCGCGTCCCCCGGTTCGAGCGAGCGGCGACGCGTGGAAGGGGTCCGATCGCGGCCGCCCGGCACGACGGCGAATCCCTCGGGCCCGAACAGGTCCCGGAGCGCCCCCAGCGCCGCGGGATTGGCGCCGCTCACGACCAGCGGCAGCGGGAGCAGCGTGCGCCGCGCGTCGCGTGGCGGAGTGACGACGGGCGCCGTCGTGTCCTCCTCCGCCCAGCGGAACTCGCGGAAGCGGGCGCGCGCGCCCGGGCCCGGGTCCACACCCACCGGCCCCGCGGTGCCATCGTGGATCGGCGACTCCGGTTCATCCAGGACCGCGAGCATCTCGGCGATCGGTGTGATGCCGAACACGGGCTCGCGAGCGAACGCCCAGCCCGAGGAGAGCGCGCCGATCAGGCGTCCGTCCACGTAGACCGGCGAACCACTCATGCCCTGCGCGACGCCGGTTTGCTCGACGCGCGGACTGGTGGCGCGGGCCAGGATGAGATCGCCCTCCGCCCGCCCTCCCGGAAGCACGCCCACGATCTCCGCGTCGAACGATTCCACGGAGTCGCCTGCGAACACGGTACGCACGACTGCCTTCTGCCCCGGATGAACGGCGCTCACGGGCAGCGTGGGCACCGCCGAACTTGCGGCCATCGCGAGTACGGGTACAGCGAGGCCGAGCGTGATGAGCGTGGTGAGTTTCACGGGCCGGGACGTTAGCAGAGGCCCCGCGGCGCGTCCCCTCGCGGTCGTCGGGTGCGGCACCCGGCGCGCCGGGCGAGGTCCGGTTGAACGCCAAGGCCTCGTGCGCGTAGTGTCCCTCTTCCGATGCCTGCACCGTTCCTCGATCGCCTGTCCCAGGGCCCGCTGCTCGCCGATGGCGCCATGGGGACCCTGCTGTTCCAGAAGGGCATCCCGTTCGAGCGCTGCTTCGACGAGCTGAACCTCAGCGCCCCCGCGCTCGTCGAGGAGATCCATCGCGAGTACCTCGCCGCGGGCGCCGAACTGGTGGAAACCAATACGTTAGGCGCCAATGCGATACGGCTCAGCGCTCATGGATTGGATGAGAAAGCGCGCAGGCTCGCGCGCCAGGGCGTCAAGTTGGCGCGGAACGCCCGCGAGGTGGTCGGGACGGCGGCATTCGT
>JAHFBX010000271.1 GCA_023249815.1 Candidatus Eiseniibacteriota bacterium | reverse complement strand
TACGGCCCGTGGACGCCACGTAGCGAAGCAGCCGGCCGGCGGCGAACAGCGCATCGTCGAAACCGAAGAATCCCTCGCTGAAGAACATGTGCCCGCTCATCTCCCCCGCCAACGGCGCGCCCGTCTCCGCGAGGCGCTTCTTGAGCAGCGAATGGCCCGTCTTCCACATCTCGGGGATGCCTCCGTGCGCGACGATGTCCTCCGACAGCGCCTGCGAGCACTTGACGTCGAACACGACCCGGCCGCCCGGGACGCGCTGCAGCACGTCGCGCGCGAACAGCGCGAGCAGCTGGTCGCCCCACACGATACGGCCGGAGGCCGTCACGGCGCCGATGCGGTCGGCGTCGCCGTCGAAGCCGATGCCGAGTTCGGCTCCCGTCTCCTTCACCTTGCGCTGCAGGTCCACCAGGAGCGCCGGCACGGTGGGATCCGGCAGGTGATTCGGGAAGCGTCCGTCCAGCTCGGCGAACAGCGGCGTCACCTCGTGGCCCATGCGCTCGAACACCTGCGGCACGACGGTGCCCGCGCAGCCGTTGCCGCAGTCCATCACGACGCGCAACCCGCGCGGGCTCTTGCAGCGCTCCACGAGCATCGAGCGGTATTCGTCGAGGATCGGCTTCTCGGTCCACGTGCCGCCGCCGGCGCTGTCCAGCCGCCCCGCGGTGATGGCGCTTCGCATCTCGAGGATCTCGGCGCCGTAGAGCGGCAGCTTCTGCTTGGTCATCTTGAAGCCGTTGAACTCGGGCGGGTTGTGGCTCCCCGTGATCTGCATGCCACCGTCCAGGCCGCGCGACGCCACGGCGTAGTAGAGCGCCGGTGTGGGCACCACGCCGACGCGCTCCACCGCGAGCCCTGCGGCGAGCATGCCGCGCTCGGCGGCGCGCGCCAGGCGCTCCGACGACGGACGCACGTCCTGGCCGAGCGCCACTCGCCAAGCGGACCCGCCTCCGGCGGAAGCACCAGCGCGGATGCGTGTCGCGAACGCGCGGCCCACCGCCTCGGCGGTCTCGGACGTGAGCTCGGTCTCGTGCAGGCCGCGGATGTCGTACTCGCGAAAGATGTGCGCGGGGATCATGCGGGCTCCTGGTGGGGCTGTTGGGCCTTCAGCCACGCGTCGATGAACTCGTCGATGTCGCCGTCCAGTACGCGATTGACGTCCGGGATCTTCGTCTCCGTGCGATGGTCGTTGGCCATGGTGTAGGGCTGCAGCACGTACGAGCGGATCTGGCTGCCGAAGTCGATGTCCTTCTTCGGGCCGCCGATCGCGGCAGTCTTCGCCCGCGCCTCCGCTTCCTTCAAGACGAACAGGCGCGACATGAGGATCTTCATCGCCGCGTCCTTGTTGCGGTGCTGACTGCGCTCGGCCTGCGATTGCACCACGAGGCCCGTGGGCAGGTGCGTGATGCGCACCGCGGACTCCGTCTTGTTGACGTGTTGCCCACCCGCTCCCCCGGCGCGCATCGTGTCGATGCGCAGGTCGCCGGGCGCGATCTCCACCTTGATGGTGTTGTCGATCATGGGCAGCACGCTCACCGACGAGAACGACGTATGCCGACGCGCGTTCGCGTCGTAGGGCGAGATGCGCACGAGCCGATGCACCCCCGACTCGGCCTTGAGGTAGCCGTATGCGAACTCGCCGTCGATCTCGAGCGTCGCGTCCTTGATGCCGGCCTCGTCTCCGGCCTGGAAGTCGAGGAGCTGCACCTTGTAGCCGCGGCGCTCCGCCCAGCGCTGGTACATACGCATGAGCATCTCAGCCCAGTCTTGAGACTCGGTGCCGCCGGCGCCTGGGTGGATGACGACGAGCGCACCCAGCCGGTCGTGTTCGCCGCGCAGAAGGCTGCGGGTCTCGAGCGACTTGACCTGCAGCTCGAGCGCGGCAAGTTCGCGCTCGAGTTCGCGTAGCAGGCTCTCGTCGGCCTCGGTCTCGGCGAGGTCGAGGAGTTCGCCGAGGCTCCGGAAGGATTGCTCGGGCACGGCGACGTCGTCCGCCGTGCGCTTGGCGAGCTTCAAGCGTGCGACGGTCTTCTGCGCGTCCTCGGGGCGATCCCAGAAACCCGGTGCCGCCATGCGCCCCTCGAGCTCGGCGACCTCCCGGCGCAGCGCCTCGACGTCAAAGGTACCTCCGCAGACCCTCGAGGCTGGATCCGATCTGGTCGAGACGCTTGCGAAGTTCGGCGGCGGTGAGCATGCGGGACCCGGGATGGAGGTGTGGGAGGCGGACGGCCACGCACCATACGCAGCGTCGAAGTCGAACGCAACGCCCGGAGCCTTGGAGCGGACCGTGCACTCGCCGCGTGCTGCATTCGGAGCCAGCGCCTAGGCTTCGCCGCCGTCTTCGAGTCTCGCGAGCGCCCTCTCGGCCTGGATCGCGCACTCGGTCCCGAGCGGCGTGCCACTCGAGCGGCCGAGGACGCGCGCCATCGAGAACCAGTCGCGCCGCGCCGCCTCACTCGCTTCGCCCTCCGAGATCGTGCCCAGGTTGAGCGCGGCGTTCGACGCCGCGGCGCGGCCGCTCGGCAGCCCGCTCGCGCGCCCACGCTCGAGCGCCACTTCGTATGCCTTGCGCGCCTCGAACGCCCGCTCGAGACCGAGCAGGGCGTGGCCCAGGTTCACTTGCGCCATCGCGGCCATCGCGTCCAGCTCGGGCGACCGGCCGCGCACCTCGCGGTCGCGCACCGATCCGAGCGCGTCGCGGAACGCCCGCACCGCGGGTTCGCCGCGCCCGGCCTGGCGGTGGAGATGGCCCGTGAGCAACTGCGCGTCGAGCGCGATGCGTGCGCCGACCTCGGTGTCGCTCTCGCGTCCGAGCCGCACGACGTGCGGCAGGTCGGCGAGCGCCTCCTCCGCTCGGCCGTCGTGCAGTGCCTGAAATGCGCGCGCATAGGTGGCGGCCGCTTCGAGCGCGCGGCCGGTGCCCGAGGACAGCGTGCGGGTGAACGCGAGCGCCTCCTCGGCCAGGTCTCGCGCCTCCTCCCAGCGCTCGAGCGAGCCCAGCGCGCGATGCAGGTTGCACACGGCCTGGCCGGCGAGTTCGCGAAGCCCAGGCTCCTCCATGCCGCGGCCGGTCTCGTAGACGTGGCGCAGTTCGCGAACCGCCTCGTCGCGCTCCCCGAGCTCCGCGAGCGTCTGCCCCAGGCGCAGGCGCGCGAGCAGCTCGAAGCGCTGGGCGGCGCCCGGCTCGCAGCGCGTGGCGAGTGACAGCGCCTCCCGGTACTGGACCGCGGCCTCGGCATGTCGCCCCCCGGTGACGAGTCGCTCGCCCACCCCCAACGAGCCCTGGAGTGCCGCGAGGGCGCCCTCGGGGAGTCCGCACGCGCGACCGTAGCGCACCGCGCGTGCGTACTGCCGTTCCGCCTCGGGCGCGCCGATCAGGCCATCACGCTCCGCGAGCGCCGCCAGCGCGAGCGCGGCCTTCGCGCACGCCATGTGGGCGAGTGGCGTGTTCGAGGGCTCCGCGACCCTTTCCACCGTGGAGAACATGCGCTTCGCCCGTTCCGTCTCGCCGCGGCGCAGGAGCACGTGCCCCAGATTGAACGCGGCGACCGCGGCCGGGTCCCAGCCGCTCGATTGACCCGCACGCTCGCCCAGCTCGATCGCCGACTCCCAGCTCGCCACCGCGAGTTCCTCCTCGCCGCTCTCGCTCTCCAGCAGACCGAGGTTGAACGCGGCTTGCGTGAGCATGCCGAGCAGCTGCTGCGACTCGCTGTCGCGGCCGAGGTCGAGCGCCTCGCGATAGCGAGCGCGAGCGCGCAGCACCTCGCCCGTCTCCTGGTCGACGATGCCGAGGCGCGACAGCACACCGGCGCGCCGATGGCGGCCGATGGGGTCGGCGACGCGGAAGCTCCTCGAGACCGCGCGCTCGAAGTGGAGCACGGCCTCGTCGCGGTGTCCGGACGCGCGCAGGCGCTCGCCCAGGTGGAGCGAGGCCTCCAGCACGAGCTGGTCCCCGCGCTCGCCCGCGAGTCGCTCAGCCATGGCGAGCGCGGCTCGCAGCCGTGTCACGCGTGAGTCCGCATCGCCCTCGCCAAGTGCCGCCTCGAGCGTCTCGAGTGCCCGTGCCGCCAGCTGGTCGGCGGCGACTCCGCGCGGCGCATCCTCGCGGCGGCCGGAGAACCACGCGGCGAGCCGAGCCCACCGGCTCATGCGCCCGCCCCGTCGCGGCGCGCGCGCAGGCGCGCGAGGGCGGCGCGCGCGGCGGCAATCGCCTCGGATTCGCCGCCATCGTTCACCACGGTCTCGTCTGCGAGTGCCGCGAACGCCTCGTTGCGGCGCGCACGCGCGAGCCGTCGCTCGGCCTGCTCCACGCTCCAGCCGCGCGACGCCATGAGCCGCGCGCGCTGAAGCTCGGGCGGCGCCACCAAGGCGAGCACCGCGTCGCACTCGCGCTCGAAACCCCAGTCGAGGAGCAGCGCGGCGTCCACCACGACGACGCCGTGGAAGCCCTGGACCTCGGCGGTCGCGAGCCCGTCGCGGAGCCGCTTCAAGATGCGCGGATGGACGAGCAGGTTGAGGCGCGTCAGCGCGGCCGGCTCCTCGAACACCCGCGAGGCGACACGACGGCGGTCGAGCGTGCCGTCGGCGCGGTAGACGTCCGCGCCATATTCGGCCGCGAGGGCGGCGCGCACCTCGGGATCGTGGTCCGTGATGTCGTGCCCGATCGCGTCGGCATCCAGGACGCGCGCGCCATCCCGCTCGAGCGCGCGCGCGATCAGCGTCT
>JAHFBX010000270.1 GCA_023249815.1 Candidatus Eiseniibacteriota bacterium | reverse complement strand
CCAAGACGTCATCAACTAGGAGAGCACGAACCTCTACCGCCAGCTCGCGGGCGGCGGCACCATGATGCACCTGCTCCACGGCTCGTGTAACGCCATCGGCGGGCAGTGCGCGGTGATCAAGAACAAGTGGGGCGCACCGCCGGGCGAGCTGTTCTACACGCCCGCACCGCCCACGGTGAAGTTCGCGCTCGGCGAGAACCCGAAGCAGGCGAACTTCGGTGCGGATCGCACGAACCGCTACCCCAAGACGCGCGCCGGCGTGGAGCAGACCATTCGCGAGGCGTTCACGCGCGCGCAGGACTACGACCGTTCGTTCGCCGAGTTCAAGGCCGGCAAGCGGTCGCTGCCGCCGCGAGTTGATCTCCAGTTGGACGCGCTCTCCGAGATCATCCACGGCAAGCGGCTCATCCACTGCCACAGCTACCGGCAGGACGAGATCCTCATGCTCATGCGGCTCACGGAGTCGTTCGGGTTCCGCGTCAACACGTTCACGCACATCCTCGAGGGCTACAAGGTGGCCGACGAGATGGCGGCACACGGCGCCTCGGGCATGGGATTCACCGACTGGTGGGGCTACAAGCAGGAGGTCATCGACGCGATTCCCTGGAACGGCTATCTGATGTGGGATCGCGGCGTGAACGTGGGTTTCAACTCCGACAGCGACGAGCTGGCGCGACGGTTGAACACCGAGGCCGCGAAGGCCATCAAGTACGGCGGCGTGCCGCGCGAGGAGGCACTCAAGATGGTGACGCTGAATCCCGCGAAGTCGCTCAAGATCGAGGGGCACGTCGGCTCGCTCGAAGTCGGCAAGGACGCGGACTTCGCGATCTGGAGCGGTGAGCCGCTGTCGCCGTACTCGGTGTGCGAACAAACGTGGATCGAGGGTCGCAAGTACTTCGACCGGGCCGCGGACGCGGCCAGTCGTGGCGAGCTCGCGAAGGAGCGCGCGGCGCTTGTCGCGGCGGCACGCGCCGCGAAGCAGGACGACGGAGCCGGGAAGGGCGGCCGCGGCAACTGGCCACCTCGCTACCTCGAAGACACCGACCAGAGCGGCAACGACTGCGGCGGCCACTTAGGCCAGGGCATGCCGTTCGTGGGCGAAGCCGATCGCCGCGCCCGCCAGGCGGGAGAGGAAGGCTCGCGATGATCCGCACGATCCGAAACACTCGCGGCGTCCTCCTGGGCGCGCTGGCGGTCACATGCTTGAACGTGGGCCTCGCACGTGCCGAGGTGCTGGCGCTGACCGGCGGCACGGTGCATCCCGTGAGCGGGCCGGCTATTCCCAACGGCACCGTGCTGGTGGACGGCGCCAGGATCAGCGCCGTGGGGGCCGGACTCGCGGTGCCCGCGGGCGCGCGCGTCGTGGACTGCGTCGGCAAGCACATCTACCCCGGGTTCGTGCACGCGAACACCATGCTCGGGCTGCACGAGATCTCCACCATCCAGGGCTCTGACGACACGCAGGAGACCGGTCCGGTGAACCCGAACCAGCGCGCCGAGGTGATGTACAACCCCGACAGCGACTTCCTCGCGGTGGCGAGATTGAACGGCACCACCAGCGTGCTCACGATTCCCGGCGGCGGCAGCGTGCGCGGCACGTCGGCGCTCATGCATCTGGATGGCTGGACGCAGGAAGACATCACGGTCAGGGCGCCGGTGGCGCTGCACGTCCAGTGGCCGAACATGACGCCGGTGCGCGGGTTCTTCGTCCAGCGCACGGACGAGGAGCAGGCCAAGGATCGCGACGAGTCCATCCGCGCCATCTCCGACGCGTTCGACGACGGGCGCGCGTACATGAAGGCGCGCGACGCCGAGAAGACCACCGGCGTGCCGAAGCACGACGCGGACGTGCGCTGGGAGGGCATGCGCCGGGCGTTGAAGGGCGAGATCCCGGTGGTATTTCACTGCGACGCGTTGTCGCAGATCCGAGCCGTGCTCAAGTTCTGCGACAAGCAGCTGTTGACGAACGTCATCTTGCTCGGCGGCTACGACGCGCCTCGCGTGGCCGACGAACTCAAGCGTCGCGACATCGCCGTGATCGTGGCCGGGGTGCTCTCCATGCCGCGACGCGGCGACGAGCCCTACGACGGCGCGTTCGCCGTGGCGGGCGAGCTCGCGAGGGCTGGCGTGCGCTTCTGCATCACGGACGAAGGCGGCGGCGGCGCGTCGTACAACTCGCGCAACCTGCCGCAGCACGCGGCCATGGCGGCAGCGTTCGGGCTGGACCGCGAAGCGGCGCTCAAGTCCGTGACGCTCTACCCCGCGAGCATCCTCGGCGTGGGCGACCAGGTCGGCTCCATCGAACCCGGCAAGCTGGCGGACCTCCAGATCACGGACGGGGACCCGCTCGAGGTGGAGACGCACTGCGAGCAGGTGATCATCAAGGGCAAGCTCGTCCCCATGGAGTCGCGCCAGACGCGGCTGTTCCACAAGTACGACGAACGTCCGCGAGGCGCGCTGGCGCGCAAGCGCTGAGGTTCCGCAGCGCATCCCAAGGAGGCATGAACGAGGCGCGGCGAGCGATCGCGGCGTCTCTTCCATGTGTGCTCGCGGCGGGTGGTATGACGCAGCCCGGCCTCGGAGATGGGGCAATCGGCGCAACGGCGCGTGTGCGTGCGCCTGGCGCTGTGCCTTCCCGCGAGCCCGGAACACGCGTTCTCGCCGTGATCTGTGAGATCTGCGCGGTCGCGTCGTCGTGGCGAACCCCGCCAACCCGATGGCACAGGCCCTGCAATGACAGTCCAGTGGGCAATGTCGCAAGCGTCCCGACGCACGTCGGCTTGGCAGGCTGACGTGCACGGGATGAAGGCATGGTTCAGTCCGGCACTTCCTCCCCACGGGTGCCGGACGCTGCGAGAGGCTCCGGACCCTCCCTCCGGGGCCTTCTTGCTTGCGTGCGAAGTGGTGTCCATTCTCGCCGGCCATGGACACCGAACGCGACACCGGTGGCGTGCCCGCCGAACCCGTGACCACTCCGGGCGTGGTACGCGGCGACCGCGTGCACACCTTCCGCGCACCCGGCATCACGGTGACGTGGTCGCGCACGCGCTGCACGCACGCCGCCGAGTGCGTCATGCATCTGCCCACCGTGTTCGAGCCCGGACGCCGGCCGTGGGTGGACGCGTCGCAGGCCTCCGCCGACGCGATCGCGCGCGTGGTCACGCGCTGTCCCACCGGCTCGCTCCACTTCGAGCGCAGCGATGGCGGCGAGCCCGAGGCGACGCCCGCGGTGAACACCGTGTTCGTCTCGCGCCATGGGCCGCTGCACCTGCGTGGCGACATCGAGGTGCGGGACGAGGACGGCAGCGTGCTGCTGCGGGACACGCGCGTGGCGCTCTGCCGTTGTGGCCGCTCGCGCACCAAGCCGCTGTGCGACAACTCGCACCAAGCGGAGCGGTTCCGCGAGCCCGGCGCCATCACCTCGCCCGAGCGCGTGGAGGATCCGGGGGCCGACGAGCCAGGGCTTCGCGTGGTTCCGCGCCACAACGGCCCGCTCGAACTCTCCGGCGCGTTCGCGATCAGCGGCGCCGACGGCAAGGTGATGCTCGCGGGCACCAGAACCAAGCTCTGTCGCTGCGGCACGTCGGGGGCCAAGCCGTTCTGCGACGGCTCGCACAAGAAGCTGCCGGGCTACGGGGAGTAGCGAGCGGAGCGGCTCCTTGGATCGCGCCGCCCCGGTGCGGTGGCCGAAGCCCCGGTCGAGCCGGGTGCGTCGCACCCGTAGCGGCGCGCGCTTCGTTCAGCCCGCCGGCGCGCCCTCCGCCATCTTCTCGAAGAACGCGCTCGCCTCGGCGGGATCCGGCTGCGCCAGCACGTACTTCGCCACGAACTCTTGGGCGTCGGGGAACCCCGCCGCGTGCGTGTCGTCCGCGGCGCGTGACGCGTCGAACGCCGTTCGCCGGAGCGAAACGTCGGGGCCGAACATGGCCCAGTAGGCGCCGGGCTCCGACGCGTACGCCATGCCGACGCTGCCCGGGTTCACCCAGCGGCGACCGAGCGCTACGCGGTCATACTGGACATGTGTGTGCCCGGAGACGATGCAGCGATGCTCGTCGCCCTCGAGCGCGGCGCGCAGTCGGGGCTCGGGGGAGAGCCGCGTCAGGATCTCGTCGTCGCGTCGCGGCGAGCCATGGCAGAAGAGCACGCGCCCCAAGCCCGCAACGTCGAGCGACACGCTCGTCGGCAGCGACCCGAGCAGCCGGAGCTGCTCCGGCGTGCAGCGCGCAGCGGCCCAGCGCGTGCGCTCGCCCCAGGCCGACGCCGCGGCGCCCGGCGCCAGGGCGACCATCTCGCGATCGCAGTTGCCGCGGATGAACGTCACGCGATCGGCGAGCGCCAGCAGGCGATCGAGCGTCTCTCGCGGCATCGGGCCCAACGCGACGTCGCCGCCCACCAGGATGCGATCGGGCGACTCTCGCTCGACCTCGGCGAGCACGGCGTCGAGCGCGCGCAGGTTGCCGTGGATGTCGTAGAGCGCGGCGATACGCATGGCGTTCGGCCTCCGATTGCGGCCCGGGCGTGGCCGCGGCGCCGCGGACTGGCCACCGTCCGCGCCCCGCGCTCGAGCGCCCCGCCAGCCTCGCGCGCCCTGTCACGCACCGCAAGCCGCGCTGGTCGCGCAAGGCCCAGCGCTGGGAGGGGCCGCACCCACCCGCGCGTGGTGTCCCGGGTACGCTGCCCGCGTTCGATCGGTGCCAGGGTGCCTCGCACCCCGCGCGAGCTTGAGCCCGATCGAGATCCCACCACGGACGGTCCGGGGCCTTGGAAGCC
>JAHFBX010000031.1 GCA_023249815.1 Candidatus Eiseniibacteriota bacterium | reverse complement strand
CAGGCAGGTGGTCATGAGCACGAGATCGCGTACGTCGGCATGGCCATCGTGGTTCACGTCGCAGGCCTCCACCTGTCCACTCACGCACAAGAAGATGCCCGCGAATCGGATTCGGGAGATGTCGCAAAGGGGCACGCGCTCGCCGGCAGGGCCTGAAGCCACTTCGAGCGGAGCAGCCATGACGACGCGCATCCCGGGTTTCGCTCCGGAGTCGCAGATCACGGTCACGGCCAGCACCGGAGAGGTGCCGGCGGGGATCGGAGCACCGCCGGTGGTGAACAGCACGTAACGCGCACCGTTCCCCTCCCGTGCCCAGGACACGTGGATGCCGGGGTTTCCGGGAGGCGCCGCGAGCTCCGTCACGATGAATGGATCCGGGCACTCCAGGCGGCCCTGCAGACCCCCCAATGGCACTTGCGTCCGGGTGAAGAGCGTGAACTCGCCCCGACCGCTCGCGGGCACCTCGACCGCGCAAAGCAGGCCAGGAACGACGACGGGACTCACGTGCTCGAGCACGGGGAGCACGCAGCCCACCTGGGTCGAGTCACAGATGCGAGAGATCTCGAAGACCACGTCCTCGCGGAATGTGACGACGGAGTCGGCGACCGGCGTGCCCAGCACGTGCGCGTCCACCGTCGCCACGAATTGATGGAACCCTGCCGCCAGCCCGCGAACCGGCACCGAGAGCGTCTCGGGCATGCAGACGAGTTCGATGCAGCCTGGACGCCAGGAAAACGAGGCTTGCAGGCCCGCCGTGGGGTCCAGGACGAGCGATTGGAGGTCCACGCACGGTGGACAGCCGTTCGTCATGAACTGGATCGAGATGGAGTCGTTCACGCAGCGTGGTTCGGGCACGACACGGAACGCCACCAGCGAGCGCAGCAACGAGTCCAGCGGCGGCGGCTCGAAACAGGTCGGCTCTACGACGTAGACGATCTCGTGCTGCTTGGTGCCAGCGATGGCGTTCGTGTCGGGACAGGTGCGCACCTGCGTGATCAGCGTGAAAGTATGGTACGCGGCGGGAGGCGGCACCGGGAGCTCTACCGTGGCGGTGAACGGCGCGATCGCAGCGGGACACGCGCGGCCGCAGGTGTCCACGACGAAGTCGGCCAGGATCCAGTTGAACGGCGCGATCTTCGGGATGTAGAAGCCGCGGAACGAGACGCAGCCGACGGGCATCATTCCCGAAACGGTGACGCGCACGGGGCGACCGGGGCAGACGCGGGCCGTGCACGTGTCGCACACCGGTTCACCCACGACGATACGGTGGATGTAATCCAGGCCGAGCGTGTCGGCTTCGGGTGGTGTGGCGCTGGCCACGGACGCGAGGCCCAGCGAAAGACCGATGCACCAGGTGGCCAGTCGGGCCGGGAATCTCGGGCGGGAGCTCATAGGGACCTCGAAGGGCTGGCCCGGTCGGTTACGTGGATCGAGCATTCCCCCGGCCCGGACGCCCGTCAAGCCCCTTCTCGCGCGGTCACCAGCAACGGCCGCGGCTCCGCCCAGGGTGTGGGCTTCCTCGCCACCAGCAACGCCCTGTCACCCAGCACGTTGAACGCGGCCGTGAGCGGGGCGTTCAGCGTGTCGAGCGCGCGCATCACGAGCGACTGGAGCGCGCTCTTCTCGCCATGCGGTCGGCCGGGCGGGATCTTGCTCTGCTCGATCGCCACCACGTCGAGGCCGACGGTCCGCGCGAGCCGAGCGAGCGACGCGGGCCGGAACTCCCACAAGTGGTAGGGCGGCTCGCGCAGCACGATGTCGCGACCGAGCGCCTCGTAGAGTGCCAGGCCCAGCCGGCGCGCGAGCGAGTGTGTCGTGATCGGGCCGCGGATGACGACGTGTCCACCGGGCGCCAGGACGCGCACCACCTCGGAGAGCGTGGCGCGGCAGTCGGGAACATGCTCCAGCACGTCACCCAGGTAGACCAAGTCGAACGCGTCCGGCGGAAGCGCCGCATCGGCGAGCGTACCCTGGTGCACGTCGAGGCCGAGCGAGCGTGCGTGCGCCACGGCGTCGGGTGAGAGCTCCACGCCGGTCACCTGCCAGCCGCGCTCGCGAGCGCGCTTTAGGAGCAGGCCGGTCGCGGAGCCCACTTCGAGCAGCCGGCTCCTTCGGCGCCAGCGCTCGAACCGGTCGAGCAGGCCGTCGTTCTCGATGCGGAACGCGGATTCCTCGGTGGAACGAGCGTCACTCCGGCCGCAGCGGAAGTCCTGCTCGAAGTACTCCGCCGAGTACATGCGCGCGAGCGTCTCCCCCACCGGCTGGACGCGCAGGAACAGCATGCCGCATGCGGTGCAACGCGCCGCGGGGAACGTCGCGTCCTGCCACTCGTAGCGCATCGCGATGCGCTCGATCCGCCGCGAGCCGCACGCCAGGCACTGCTCGAGCTCGCGCGTCTCGAGCGCGGTCATGCGTGAGCGGGCGCCGAACCCTGCTCGTGTCGGGCTCGCGCGACGCCGGCGCCGGACTCCGCGAGCGAGAGGCCCGCCACGATCTCCGCCCCGCCGAGGCAGCGCTCGCCGGCGTGGAAGACCGCGAGCTGGCCCGGCGTCACCGCCAGCTGGGGCTCATCGAAGCGCACCTCGAGCGTGCCGTCGGCGCGCGGCCACAGCGTGGCGGCGCCACCTGCGTGGTTGTAGCGGATGCGCGCGATCGCCCGCGTGCCTGGCGCGGGTGGAGCGGGCAGGAGCCAATTGACCGGCCCGGTCACGAGCCCGTCACGCTCGAGCGCCCGGCGTGGCCCCAGCGTCACCGTGTTCGCCGACGCGTCGATCGCCACCACGTACCAGCGCTCGTGCATGGCGATGCCCAACCCCTTCCGCTGGCCGATCGTGTAGTGAAGGATGCCGCGATGCGTGCCGACGCGGTTCCCGGCCTCGTCGAGGAACGCGCCCGGCTCGCTGCCGCGCTTCTCCCCGAGCGTGCCCGTGATGTAGCCCGCGTAGTCGCCGTCGGGCACGAAGCACAGGTCCTGGCTCTCGGGCTTGTCCCACACCGAGAGTCCGAGTCGCTGCGCGTGACCTCGCACCTCGGTCTTCTCGAGGTCCCCGAGCGGGAACACGACGCGCGACAGCACCGCGTACGGGATCGTGGCGAGCGCGTAGGTCTGGTCCTTGTGCGTGTCGCGCGCGCGGTAGAGCCCCCACGAGCCGTCGGTCTCCTGCCGCACCCGTGCATAGTGGCCGGTCGCGAGCTTGTCGGCGGCCACGAGGTCCATGCGCGAGACCAGGTCGCCGAACTTGAGGTGTTGGTTGCACGATGCGCACGGGTAGAGCGTGCGACCCGTGGCGTAGCCGTCCACCCACGGCTGCATGACGCGTTCGCGGAACACCTGCTCGGCGTCCACGACGTGGTGCGGGAACGACATTCTCATGGCGACCGCCCGCGCCTCATCGATCGCGTCGAGCGTGCAGCAGGCACGCGGCGAGAGCGGTGTGGTGCCGTAGCAGGCGAGCTTCAACGTGACGCCGGTCACGTCGTGACCCTGCTCGGCGAGCAAGGCCGCCGCCACCGCGGAATCCACGCCCCCGCTCATCGCCGCCAGCACGCGCATCGCGCTCATCGCGCCACTCCGGCCACCGCGCGAGCGGCGCGCACGGATTCCGCGATCAGCGTGACCGCTCGCCCGACGTTCTCGGCGTGAGACGTCCGGCCGAGCGAGAACCGCAGCGCGCAGATCGCCAGTTCGCGCGGCACGCCCATGGCGGTGAGCACCGGCGAGGGCTCGACACCGCCGCTCGCGCACGCCGCGCCGGCCGATGCGGCGATGCCGCGCGCGTCCAGCGCCAGCAGCACGTGATCGGCACGCGCACCGGGAAACGAGACATTCACGGTGTTCGGCAGCCGCGGCGCGTGGGCGCCGTGGACGATGGCGTCGGGCACGGCGAGCTTGAGCTCGGCCTCGAACGTCTTGCGGAGCGCCAGCACACGCGCGCCCTCGTCGGCCAGCTCGCGCTTCGCGAGCTCCGCGGCCACGCCCAGCCCGACGATGCCGGGCACGTTCTCGGTTCCGCCGCGATGCCCGTGCTCCTGCGCGCTGCCACGGAACAGGGACTCGAGCGGCGCAAGGTCACGCACCACCAGCGCACCCGCGCCCTTGGGCCCGCCGAACTTGTGCGCCGAGAACACCAGGTAGTCCACGCCGAGCGAGTCCATATCCACCGGCACCTTGCCCGTGCCCTGCACCGCGTCGCAATGGACGCGGATGCCGCGCGCACGGGCGCGCGCCGCGAGTGCCGCCACGGGCTGGAGCACGCCGGTCTCGTTGTTCGCCAGCATGAGCGATAGCACGGTGACGCCGGCGGGCAGGTCGTTCACCGATTCGGGTGGCGTCATGCCGTTCGCGTCGCACGGCAGCGTGGAGTGCTGCCACCCCAACCGTTCCAGCACCTCGGCGGCGCCGTGCACGGCGTGGTGCTCGATGGCGGCGTACGCGACGTGCTTGCCGCGCTCGCGCTGCGCCCAGGCGCTGCCCACCACGGCCAGGTGATCGCCCTCGGTGCCGCCCGAGACGAACACCAGTTCGCGCGGATCGGCGCCGACCAGTGCCGCGGCCTGCTCGCGCGCGTGCTCGATCGCCGCGCGCACGCGCTGGCCCTCGCGATGCGCGCTGGAAGGGTTCGCAGAGAGGTCGCGCAGGGCCTGGTGCATCGCCTCGGCGACCTCGGGGCGGACGGGCGTCGACGCGTTGTGGTCCAAGTAGATCATGTCAGGCATGTCGTTGCTGCGCGCCAGGCGTCGCCCGCCGCTACTGGCCGGCGAGAAAGCGCTCCAGTACGTCGATGCTCTCCTTGGCGCTCTGCGCCTCGGGCGAGTTGGGCGCCAGCTGCACGACCTTCTTCCACATGCGGATGGCGTCCCGATAGAGCCCGGCGTCGGCGAACGCCACGCCCATGGTGAAGAACGCGCAGTGCGAGCGCGGCTGTTTGGCGATCAACTCGCGCAGCAGGTTCATGGACTCGCCGTGCTTGCCCTGCGCGTAGAGCGACGTCGCGAGCCGACAGCTCGCCAAGGAATCCATGGGCGAGAGCGTGATCGCCTGACGGTAGTAGCCCTGCGCCTCGTCGGCGCGGCTCAGGTTGTCGAGCGCCACGCCCAGGTTCACCAGCACCTTCACGTTCTTTGGCTTCACGCGGTTGGCCTTGTCGAAAACCTGCGCGGCCTCGGCGTTCTTCTCGCGGTCCAGGTACAGGATGCCGAGTCGGTACAGGTTGTCGAACTTGCTCGAGTCCCGCGCCACGGCGCGCTCGAGGAGCGGTAACGAGTCGACGGGGGCCGCGGGCGCCGCGGGCTTGGCGGACTTGGCGGGCTTGGCGTCAGCGCCGGGCGCGGGGTGGGCCACGGCGAGTGCGGCGAGCACCGCGAGGGCCGGGAGGACACGCTTCACGGTCAACCTCCAGCAGATGGACAGGGTGTCGGACAAAGCGCGGAGGAGCATACCACGGGCGGATTCGCACTCGCACCGCGGCCGCGCCGAGGCTGTGGGCGTTCGGTCAATTCCGGCCTGTGCGACCCCAAGCTGCGCGCCGCGAGGCCTCCGGGAGCGCTACGCCCCCACCGCCACGGCTCGCGCCAGTGCCTGCTGCAGGTCGGCCCACAGGTCCTCCACGCTCTCGATGCCGGCCGAGACTCGCACCAGGCCCTCGGGGATGCCGGAGCGCTTGCGGCCCTCGGGGCCGATCACCTTGTGAGACGTGTGTGCCGCGAGGCTCGCCAGCTATTCCACGCCGCCGAGGCTCGCGCCGTGGCGGATGACGCGCAGCGCGTTCACCACGCGCAGCGCGGCGTCGGCGCCGCCGCGCACCTCGAAGCCCAGCAGCGGACCGAAGCCTTCCTTCATCTGCTGGCGGGCGATGGCGTGGCTCGCGTGGCTCGGCAGGCCTGGATAGAACACCTGCGCCACGTCGGCGTGGTCCGTGAGCCGGCGTGCCAGCTCGAGCGCGTTCGCGTTCCCCGCGCGCACGCGCAGTGGCAGCGTCTTCAGGCTTCGCTCGAGCATCCACGCCATGGTGGGATCGGCGATCGGTCCGAACGTCTTCCGCACTTCGTACAGCGCCGCGAGCCTCGCGCGCGACCCCGTCGCCACACCCGCGAGCAGGTCGCTGTGGCCGCCGAGCGACTTGGTCGCGGAATACAGTGCCAGGTCGCAGCCGAGTGATAACGGCTGCTGTCCGATCGGCGAGGCGATGGTGTTGTCGATGCTCACCACCGCGCCCTTGTCGTGGCCGAGCCGCGCGGCCGCCACGATGTCGAAACACACGAGCGTGGGATTGATCGGCGATTCGAGGTGCAGGAGCCGCGTGTTGTGCCGGAACGCGGCCGCCCACGTCTCGGGGCGACGCGAATCCACGAACGTGTGGTCCCAGCCGAAGTGATCCTTGCCCCACTGGAGCAGCGCCTGCGTGCCGCCGTAGCACGGATCGACGCACACGACGTGGTCGCCGCAGCAGAGCAACGACATGAACGCGCTGCTGATCGCAGCCATTCCGGACGGGAACAGCAGCGCGTCCTCCGCGCCCTCGAGCGCCGCCAAGCGCTCCTCCACCGCGTGGATCGTGGGATGCCCCTGCCGCTGGTAGAACGAGCCCGCGCTGGCCTGGTTCTGCGCCTCGACCATGCCGTCGAGTGTCTCGAACGAAAACGTAGCGCTGTGCACGATGGGCGTGCTCATGGCGCCGGGGGCGCCGACGTGCGGGCCATGCACGGCGCGCGTCTCGAGGCCGGGTTCGCGGTTCGGCTTCACGGGCATCCTCCCGGTGGCAGCTGAGAGTGGGTTTGGTTACGGTTCGCACATCTTGAGCGAGGCCCGCCCGTGAAGCCAGTTCCGACTGAGGACGTCCGGCGAATGCTCTTCGTCCGGCCGCGTTTCCTGGGCGACGTGTGCCTGACGCTCCCGGCCGTGGACGCGGCGCTTGCGGCCTGCCCGGGCGCCCGCGCGGCATACGTCACCGAGGCACCACTGACACCGCTGCTGGCCGGCGATCCACGTTTCGACAAGGTGTTCAGCGTGCCTGCCCGGCCGACGCTCGGCGAGACCTTGAGCCTCGTGCGGGAACTGCGCGCGTTCGCGCCCGATGTGGCGTTCGACTTCTTCTGCAATCCTCGCAGCGCGGTGTGGACGCGCGCCTCGGGCGCGCGCGTCCGCGTGGGCTACCCGAACAAGGGCTGGCGCTCGGCGCTCTACACGCATCACGCGCGCCCGCGCGTGCTGTCGTCCACGCTGTTCCACGCCGCGTCGGTGGAGTCCCTCGGCTGGCCGGCGCCGAAGCAGGCGGTGTCGCCGCGGCTCCAGAGGAACGAGGCGGCGCGTGACGAGGCGCGCGCGGCCCTGCGCGAGTCGGGCGTCCCCGACGGCGCGCGGCTCGTGGGCATGCACCCGGGTGCCCGCTGGCCGACGCGCCGCTGGGCGCCGGAGCGATTCGCGCAGCTCGCGGCACGCGTCCTGGCGACGCATGCCGACGCCTTCCTGCTGGTGACCGCCGGTCCGGGCGAGAGTGACATGGCGCGCGCGGTGCTCGCCTCGCTGCCCGCCGGACGTTCTCACCTGATCGAATCGTGGCCGCTCGCGCGGTTCGTGGCGCTTCAGTCGCTGTGCGCGGTGTTCGTGTGCGGCGACTCGGGGCCGCTGCACACGGCGGTCGCGGTCGGCACACCCACGCTCGGCTTGATGAGCCGCAACCGCCCAGCGATGTTCTTCCCCTACCCGGAGTCCGACGGGCACCGCGCCTACTGGTCGCGGGTCGAGTGCTCGCCGTGCGATCGCGACGAGTGCGGCGACCTTCGCTGCCTGACGCGCCTCACCGTGGACGGCGCGTGGACGCATCTCGAAAGCATGCTCGCCGCGAGCGCGACGCGCTGAGGCGCGGCTGAAGCAGCCGCGATCGTCCGAATGGACCGCTGTCGTCACTCTCGCTCGCTTCCACAGCCGGGTGTCGGATCGCCGGGCCGCCGCTAGTCCGTCTTCCGCGCAGGTGTGCTGTCCCTGCGCGCGATCGCCTCCCGGATGGACGTTTCGACCTGGTCCAGGTACTCAACGTAGTGCCCGCTCATGAGCGCGATCTCGAGCCTCAGTCGCTTCGTCTTGCCCGCCTCGTCGTAGTCCACGTCGATGTAGTGACCGGTGCGCCCGATGCGTTGCGCGAGATCGCGGATTTGGGCGATGCCATAACTTCGCGTGGTGCTGTTCGTCGAGTATTCGAGCCCCTCGGCCCTGACGACCAATGTGCCGCCGTGGAACTGTCCCCCCACCGGCTTGGCGGTGATCCCGAACTTGTCCCGGAGGACGATGCCCTCATAGGCGCGCGGGAGCTCGCGCGGATCCAGGCGCGGAGTCTTGTCGTCGATCCGCTGCCGAGCGTCCTCGATCTCCCGGTACTGGTACCTGAACTGAGCGGCGTTGATGCGCATCGTCGTGGTCGCCCGCTCGACGGTGTCCCTGAGTGAGCTGTCCGCGAACACCAACACCGAGAACACGTAGTCCACGTCGGCGACCAGCGTGTCCTGGGCGAACGTGAACTTCGCTCGCTCCCCCGGTGCCAGCTCAGCCTCCTTCGTCGCGGTGACGCCGGGGTAGGGGTCGGAGCAGCGGAGGCAGCTCACCTCGAACCACAGTTGGCGATCCGCCTTGTTCCGAAGGTGGAACCCGAGTCCGGGCCGGACGTCCCTGCTCGGCTGCCCGGGCCCGCCAACGTTCCGGGCCTTGTCGAAGAAGCTGGTGATGGTCGTCGTGTGCTGGTCCAGCACGTCGAAACTCGACGGCTTCTCGCGAGCGTGAACGGTGCTGGGCGCTGAAGCCGCAGCGGCGATCGCCGCCGCGGCGCCCAGCGCCGCGACCCCGACGCGCCGCACACGCTCTCGCCAGGGTCGCATCGCTGGCTCCCTTCGCCTGAGTTCGGATCGCGGGGGATCGCAAGGGAGTGTACGTCCAACCCACGCCGCGCGCGGCACACGCGCCGCGCCCCCTATTCCACCGCCTTCGTCTCCCCCGCTTTCCGCTCGCGCACGCGCCGCTGGTAGGCGTACGACACCGCGAGCATCGCCGCTCCCGCCGCGATGGCCGTCAGGAATCGCCAGAACACGTCCGCCGAGGCAAGGTCGTAGACCATGAATTTAGCGAGCGTCAGCCCCAAGATGACGAGGCCCGACCAGCGCAGCAGCGCCCTCGTGCGCATCCAACCCAGCGCGAGCAGCAGCACCGCCTCGAGGAGCCAGGCCACGCTCGTGAGCGCCGCGGCCAGCGTTCCCGTGCCGCGGGAGCCCAGGTGCGCGCCCGAGACCATCACCGCGACGTGTCCCGCTTCGCGCGCACTCCACAGCAGCGAGATCGCGAGCAGTCCCACGGCGAACGCCTCGGGGGCCTGGCGATCGATCGACGTGAGCACGGCTCGGTGCCGGGCCAGGCGCAGCACGATGACGAGAAGCAGCAGCATGCTCGCCAGTGAGACGATGCCTTCCGGGTAGAACACCGGCCAGACACCGGGCAGCCAGTGATTCCGCATGGCGTGCGCGGCGAGCACGGCGACGAGCGAGAACGCAGCCACCCCGTAGCCGCAGCACCTGAGGAACGTCCGGTCCCGGCGCGCGCCTCGCCACACGAGCACGGTCGCCTGCACGAGCCACATCATGCCGAGCAACGACACGAACAGTCCCGGCCAACGATGCCAGCTTCCCGCCTCGCCACGCGGCATCCGCTCGAACGTGAAGCGCCGATGCAGTGCGCCGGTGAGTTCGTCCGCGCGGGCGGTGAGCCAGAACAGCAGCAAGAAGTTGCCCGCGAACGTCCACGCCTCCGGCGTCCAGCGCTCGAGCCGCGCCAGCCGCTCGCGCCCGCGCGCGAGCGCCCACGCCCCGAACGACAGCGCGGCGATCACGCCCGCCTCATAGAGTGTGCTGGAATCGATGAGCCGGGACGGCAGATCCACCTGACCCCAGGTCGTGGGATCGAACAGCGCGACCAGCACGGCCGCCGTCGTGATGACGTGACCACAGAGTCGCAGCCAGCCGCTGCGCGGCGAGAGGCCGAGCAGCACCAGCAGCACGCCCTCCACCGCCCACGTCAGCGCGAGCGCGTCCGCCCGGACGAGTCGCTGGAGCCCCATGGTGAGGAACACGACCGCGGCGCCGGTGAGCGGCCGCCACAGGTCGCGCTCGGGCCGGCGTGAGTCCACCCAAGCCGCGGCGAGGAGGTGGAGCGCCGCGAGCGAGAACAGGTAGAGCGCCGCCGTCGGGTGTGGCGCCTGCGCGAGCCACGGCCAGGTCGTGATCAAGAGCGCGGCGGGCGCGCACGCGATGACGGCGACGTCTGCCGCACGCACCTGGCCCTCGACGCCCAGCAGCCGCGGCAGCGGCGCGAACCCGAGTCCCGTGAACAAGACTCCCAGTCCCACGTTCGGGGCCCAGCTCCCGCCGGGCCTGGGATCGGAGGAGATCCACGTGAGCGTGGTCAGCAGCAGTGCGGCCAGGTCGAGGCCGCTCCAACCCGCCCGTGCCGCGAGCGCGAACACGAGCACGTCAACGATCGCGAGGTAGCCGAGCAGCGGCATCGGCTCGAGCGAGAACCCGCGCAGCTCGAACCACGCCGCGAATAGCGACGGGATGAACGCGCCCAGGACGCCGAACGCCGCGATGGCTTGGACGCGATAGTGGAGTCCCGCGCCGAACGTTGCGGCGGACGTGAGCGTCAGGAGCACGAGCGCCAGCACGGTCGGCAGCACGTGTAGCGTGTAGTGCCCGAGATAAAGCGATAGGTAGATCGCGCCGAATCCCGCGCCGATGAACGCGTGGCCGAGTCGCGGGAGCGAGCGCGCGAGCCGGTCGCCACGCCACACCGCGACGAGCCCCAAGCCGACCCCGGTTCCGACCAGCACGCCGGCCCCGAGCCGGCCGGTGCTGTAACCCCACAGGATGAACAGGAACACGCCGAGCAGCAGCACCACCGCGCCGATGTTCTGCATCCACACGCCGCCGATGATGTCCTCGAGCGCTCGGGCGGTGACGGGGGCCGCCGGTGGTACGGGTGCGCTCGGCGCGCTTGTGTAGGGCGTCACGGGCGCCGACGAGGCGATTGTCGTGGCGGGTGCCGGCGACATCAATGCCGCCGGCAGGGCCGGCGCGGCCGGCTCGACAACCGTGAGCGGCGGCGCGGCGGGCGCCGAGCCCCGGCTCGACGGTGCAGGCACCTGCCAGGACGCCTCCCGCGCGGATTCAGCGGGTGCTCGCCCCTCGAGATCCGCGACGCCGGGACGTTCCAGCTGATGCAGCCGTTCGTGCAGCTGGCGCACGCGCTCCTGCTGCTGGCGGAGGTCGTGGCGCAGCATCGAAAGCCGGTGCCACACGATGAACGGGAACGCCAGCAGCAGACCCGCGAGGAACAGGAAGAACAGGATCCAGAGCGCATCCATCCCGGCCGCCCTCCATTCCCTGGAGATTGGAGCCCGCGCATCCTAGCCGAGCGAGGCTGGCGCCCCAACCGCGCGGGCGGCGGTCGCGCGCGGCTGGCCCGTACCGGGGCCGCGCACCTCACGACGACGCCCGCACGCAGCCTGCCACGCGCTATGCTCGCGCCATGCCCCGCCGCATCATCACGTTCCTCTCCGACTTCGGGACCGCCGACTGGTTCGTGGGCGTCGTGCACGGCGTGCTCCACGAGCGGGCTCCCGACGTGCACGTGGTGGACCTCGCGCACTCGGTGCCGCCCGGCCACGTGAATCGCGGCGCGTTCATGCTCGAGGCCGCGGCACCCGACTTCCCACCCGGCACCGTGCACCTGGCGGTGGTGGATCCCGGCGTGGGCACCGACCGTCGCGCGCTCGCTGTGGCCGCCCGCGGCCAGCTCTTCGTGGGCCCCGACAACGGCCTGCTCGAGTGGGCGCTCGCGGCGTCCGAAGCGGAAGCGCACGCGCTCACCGAGGCGAGGCACTTCCGCCATCCGGTGAGCCGCACGTTCCATGGCCGCGACGTGTTCGCGCCCGTGGCGGCGGCACTCGCGCGCGGCGAGGGCCTCGCCAAGCTGGGCCCGCGGGTCACGGACCCCGTGCGCCTGCCGTTCGCCGAGCCCGTGCGGCACGGCGATGCGCTCGTGGGCCACGTCGTGTTCGTGGACCGGTTCGGCAATGCGCTCACCAATCTCACCGCGGCGTGCATCGCGGAAGCCTGGAGCGCCACCGCGGACGACCGCGGCTTCGAGGTCTCGGTGGTGGACCGTCGGATCGAGGGCTTGTCGCGCTCGTACGGCGACGCGCCCGTGGGAACCGTGGTCGCCATCGTGGGATCGAGCGGCCGACTCGAGATCGCACAGGTGGGCGGCGCGGCCGGCGACCGGCTCGGGCTGGGCGAGGGTGACGCGGTGACGGTGCGGCGACGCGGCTGAAGCGCGCCGCCGGGATGCGCGCTCGCCCGCGCTGTCCTATCCTGCGCTCGCATGTTCGACACCCCTGCCCCACCACGACTCCGCGTCCGCGTGCCCCACCCGGCGCTCGCCCTCGTCCTCCTTGGAGCCTTGTCCATGCCCGGCACTGCCCCCGCCGCGCCGTCCACTCCTCCGCCGCCCGTCGCCGAGAAGCATCCAGTTGAGAGCATGCTGCACGGTGAGCAGCGTCACGACGACTACGGCTGGCTGCGTGACAAGAAGGATCCGCGCGCGATCGCCTACCTCGAGGCCGAGAATACCTACGCCGACGCGTGGACGCGCGATCAGCAGCCGCTCCGCGAGCACCTCTACGACGAGATGCTGGCGCGCATCCAGCAGACCGATCTCACGGTGCCGTACCGGAAGGGCGGCTGGCTCTACTACACGCGCACGATCGAGGGCAAGCAATACCCCATCCACTGCCGCAAGGCGCCCGGCGAGGGCGCGGCGGAGCAGGTGCTGCTCGACCTGAACGCGCTCGCCGAGGGACACTCCTTCATGGCGATCGGCGAGTTCGAGGTGAGCCCGGACGAGCGCATGCTCGCCTACACCACCGACGACAACGGCTATCGCCAGTACCGCCTGCACGTGAAGGACCTGACGACAGGCGACACGCTCGCGATGTCCGCCGAGCGCGTGACGAGCGTGGCGTGGACCGCCGACTGCCGCGCGGTGTTCTTCACGCAGGAGGACTCGGTCTCCAAGCGCAGCTACCGCCTGCTCCGCCAGGAGCTCGGACAGCCGAACGCCGTGCTACTGGACGAGGAGCGCGACGAGCGTTTCGACGTGGGTGTGAACCTGTCGCGCAGCGGCGAGTGGCTGTTCTACACCGTCTCGAGCCACACCACGTCCGAGGTCCGCGTGCTGCGCGCGGACCAGCCGCTCGGGGCCTGGGTGACGATCTCGCCGCGCCAGCCGGATCGCGAGTACTACGTGGACCACCGCCGCGGCGAGTTCTGGATCCGCGTGAACGACAAGGGGCGCAACTACCGGCTGGTCACGGCGCCCGTGGCCACGCCCGATCCGTCGCACTGGACCGAGGTGCTCCCGCATCGCGGTGACGTCATGATCACCGGCGTCACCTGCCTCGCGCACCAGGTCGTGGTGTCCGAGCGCGAACACGCGCTGCCGCAGATCACCGTGCTGGAGCCGGAGCAGAAGCGCTCGCGCCGCGTGCCGTTCGCGGAAGCCGCCTACACTGTGGGGCCGTCCGCGAACGCGGAGTACGATCCCGCGGCGTTTCGCTACGCCTACCAGTCGTTCGTCACCCCGGCGAGCATCTACGACCTGGATCTCGCGTCGCTCGAGCCCAAGCTCCTGAAGCGCACCGCCGTCCTGGGTGGCTGGGACCCGAGTCAGTACGCCGTGGAACGCGTGTACGCCACGGCCCGCGACGGCACGCGCATCCCGCTCACGCTGCTCTATCGGAAGGGCGTGAAGCGCGACGGCAGCGCGCCGTGCCTGCTCTATTCCTATGGCTCGTACGGAATCCCGTCGAACGTCATGTTCAGTTCGACGCGCTACAGCCTGGTGGACCGCGGCGTGGTCTACGCGCTCGCGCACATCCGCGGCGGCGGCGACCTCGGCAAGCAGTGGCACGACGCCGGCCGCATGGCGAACAAGATGAACACGTTCACCGACTTCATCACCTGCGCCGAATACCTGAAGCACGAGAAGATCTGCGCGCCCGACCGGCTCGTCATCCAGGGCGGCAGCGCCGGCGGCCTGCTGATGGGCGCGGTCACGAACCTGCGACCGGACCTGTTCACCGGCGTGCTGGCGCAGGTGCCATTCGTGGACGTCATCAACACCATGCTCGACGAATCGCTGCCGCTCACGGTCAGCGAGTTCGAGGAGTGGGGGAATCCCAAGCTGGCGGCCGAGTACGCCGTCATGCGGCGCTACTCGCCGTACGACAACCTGTCGCGCCACGCGTACCCCGCCATGCTCGTCAAGACGAGCTTGAACGACAGCCAGGTGGGCTACTGGGAGCCGGCCAAGTACGTGGCGAAGCTGCGCACCGTGGACACCGGGAGCCAGCCCGTGCTGTTCAAGTGCAACATGGGCGCGGGCCACGGCGGCGCCTCCGGCCGGTACGACGCGCTGCACGAGACGGCGTTCGACTACGCCTGGGTGCTGGGCACACTCGGCGTGCACGAGGCGAAACCGACGCCGTAGGCACGGCCGGAGCGCGGGCCGACCCTGCTTCAAGGCTGGTGGGCGGAACCCGGGGCGCGCAGCCCGGGTATCGGTAGCTGTGGGGGCCACGCCCCATGGCCCCCCCGGGAGGTGCTCCGATGCGACACTGGCAATCGCTGTGTTTGTTGGCGCTGGTCCCGTGCGTCTCCAGTGCGGGGGCGCCGAGCCCGCCCTCGTTCCCCGGCACGTGCAGCCGCATTCCGGCCCGGATCGTCCTCGTCGGGACGGATGGCGTGCACCCGGATGCGAAGCTCGGCGCGTTCGAGGTGACGGTCTGCCGGTTCACGCTTCCCGCGCGCGGCGCGACGATCATGGTCGGAAACTCGCAGACTCCGGCCGGGGTACGC
>JAHFBX010000269.1 GCA_023249815.1 Candidatus Eiseniibacteriota bacterium | reverse complement strand
CGGCGGCATTGGGGTTCGGGTCCCAGCTGGTGACCGCTCCGGTCGTGATGTCGAGTGCGGCGATTTCCTCACGCGGCTGGCCGCCTACACTGCCGAAGTCCCCACACACGTAGACCGTGGACCCGCTCAACGCTAGGGCGGACACATCTCCATTTACGAAGGCCGGGTCCCAGCCGGTGGCCGCTCCCGTCTCGGAGTCGAGCTCGGCGATCCGGCTTCGTGTCTGACCGCCGATGCTGGTGAAGCTACCTGCCGCGAAGACGCTGGAGCCGCTCAATTCCAGCGCGGAAACGGAGGCGTTGGCGCCAGGGTTCCAGGCCGAGACCGAAAAGTCGGAGTTCACTCGCGCGAGGTTGGCCCGATCGATGCCGCCCACGGAGACGAAATTCCCTCCGATGTACCAGCCACCCGCCCCATCGGGAATCGCGGTCGAAACCGCGCCCAGCACTTTCGGGAAAGTATGGGGGAGCAGACCTGTCGCGGCACTGACTGGTACACCGCCGCCCGTGGCGTGCCCAACTTGAGTGAACTCACCGCCGACGTAGATCGTCCCGCCGATGCGCAGGATGGCGTGGACCGGCCCGTTCGGAGTCCACAGGTTCTCGTCGATCGTCTGCGCGAATCCCACGTTGCTCGACGCCAGTGCGAATCCGCTGGCGAGCGCGAGACGGATGAGCGCACGAGTGAACGGCGGCGGTACGAGTGGCCGGGAATCGGGCGCCGGGATGAAACCAGCGCCCGGCGTGCTGTGAGCAATCATCGACATGGCAGGCCCCTGAGGAGTTGCGCGGGGGCATCCCTTCTCCCCAAGTCGATTGCGAGTCGAAACCGAGTCTACTCCTTCGCCCCAAGCCCGATCCTTGAATTCCGGAGTCTGCTGATCTCAAACAGGTAGAGGCATTGCGAAACACCATTAGGAGACTGACCTTCAATGGTCCCCGAGCGGACTGACCGGGTATGGCGAGGGGAGCGCACGGGAGCAAGGGTGGCGCAATTCCTCAAAGCACCTTGGTGCCGGGAGCAGGACTCGAACCTGCACGGGGTTTCCCCCAGCGGATTTTAAGTCCGCTGCGTCTGCCATTCCGCCATCCCGGCAGCACCTTTCACCACGCGATCGTTTCCGCCGCTTCAAACTCGAACGCCCGGACCCTCTCTCGGAGGACCCGGGCGGTTCGTGAGGCTCTCGTCGAGCCGTCAGTGCCCGTGGCCTCCCGCGCTCGCTAACAGGTCGGTCACCTTCACACACGGGAACTTGGCGAGGAAGCCCTGCACGGCGAACCCGAACAGTCCCGCGAAGCCCGCGGTCACTCCCACCTCGGGAAGACCCACCCAGACCTGGCTGGGGTTCAAGGACGGCATCACCAGCACGTGGCGCTCGATCCACACGCCCGTCAGCACGATGCATGTGAACGTGGACAGGAGCGCGGGGTTCGTCTTGCTGGTCTTGTTGAGCATGCCGAGGAACGGGATCACGAAGATGAGCGTGAATGCGGCGAACGCCAGCGGCCGCCACGGGTCCTCGAAGCGCAGGAACACCCACCACGTCTCCTCGGGCATGTCCGCGTACCAGATGGGCAGGTACTGCGACCACATGAGGTACGCCCAGAAGATGCACCACGCGAACAGCACCTTGCCGATGTCCCAGAACATGTTCGGCGTGATGTAGGCCTCGAGGCCGCGCTTCGCGCGCAACCGCGTCGCGAGCAGCGCCACCACCGAGATGCCGCTGATGAACGCGCCGGCGTAGACGAACCATCCGAACAGCGGGTTCACCCAGTTGGGCGTCAGGCACATGATGAAGTCCCACGCGAGCACCGAGTAGAACGCCACGAACGTGAGCACGATCTGCGGCGACAGGTGCGCAGTCTCGTGCGAGTAGGATCGAGCCTCGACATCGTCTCCGCGCCACTGCCCCAACTGCTTGTCGTACAGCGACTTGAGGGCTGGCGTCACATGCGGTGAAAGCAGGTAGAGGTCGCGGCGCAGGGAGGCGTTCACGAGCTTCTTCGCGAGCATCCAGAACAACAGCAGGCCGCCCAGTGTGCGGATGTAGAGGAACGGCACGTTCAGGAACGGCGTCAGCCGCGGTTCGACGTGCTTGGTCCACGGCAGGTAGGTCCAGATGCCGGCCACGAGCAGTACGCCCATGGTCGCGATGCCGAACGGCAGGTAGCTCGAGAGCGCTTCGCCGATCCGCATGATGGGCCCGCCCCAGCGTCCGTTCGAGAGCCGGATGGCTGCGGCCAGCACGACGCCGGCTTCCGCGATGCCAAGGAAGATGAGCGTGTTGATCGTCCACGTGCCCCATGCGCGCAGCGGGTTCGTGGCGAGCAGGTAGGCGAACGCCGCCAGGCCCACGACGATGAGTGCTCCGAAGATCCGGCGCTTCTGGGGGTCCGGCGTGCCGGGCAGGCGGCCGGCAATGTCGCGCAGGATGGCGTCGTGGTTCATCGCGGACTCAGCTTCTGCATGTGCCGGATGTAGTGGACCAGCGACCATGCGTCATGGCTCGCGAGCAGATTGCCATACGCGGGCATGAGCGCGCCGCCGTGGCGCACGTACATGTACATGTAGCCGTCGGTGCGGCCGCGCGTGCCCTCGGCGAGCAGGTCGGGTGGCGGGATGAACAACGCGGTGATGGGACCGTCGCCGATGAGCGTCTTGCCGTGGCAGCTCCAGCACACGGTGTGGAACAGGCTGTCGCCTCTCGCGATCGACGCGTCGGTCGAGGGCGGCGCCACGAGCTTCGCGCCGGCGACGTCGTAGGGCACCGGATCGTCGCGGTAGGCGTCGCGCCCCTGCACGGGCACGGACAACGAGTCGGGAGCGCCCCATGTCGTCCGCTGGGGATCGATCGCGATGGTCTGGCGCATATCGCGGATCGGGTAGTAGGAGAGCTTGGTGAGCGACTTCTTCAGGTCCTGGCAGCCCTGCTGCACGGACACGGACCACAGCGCGACCAGGGCCAGGATGGCGGCGGGCTTAAGCATGCACCTGCACCTCGGGGGCGCCCTGCCCCTTCATCATCTGCTCCACCTTCGCGGCGGCGTCCGGAGCGCACGGCACCCAGATGCCGATGCGGTCCTCCTGGAATCGCGGATCGTAGGGCGCGGTGGCGCGGATCTGCGGCAGGCGCGCGAGCGCCAGCATGCCGAGCAGGTTCGAGAGGCCGGCGAGCAGGATCATGGACTCGTAGCCGAGGATGGTGAACGGCGGGACGCTGATGAGTTCCTTGCCACCAATCACGAGCGGCCACGACGCGATCGAGTACCAGCACAGCGCGAAGCCACCGGCGCAACCCAGGAACCCACCCACGAACGTCACCCAGCGCACAAGCGACGGGCCCTGCTCGAGCGCCTGTTCGATCTCGTGGTGCGGCACCGGCGAGAACACCTGGAGGTCCTTGTGCCCGGCCTGGCGCAGCGCGGTCACCGCCATCGCGGCGTCGTCCACGTAATAGAAGATCCCCATGACCCCGAAGAACTTGGGTGGCGGCGGCATGAGCAGCTTCTGGAGCAAGCCCATCATGCGTGGTCCCTCCGCCGCGGGGGCGGCAGCGTCTCCTTGATCTCGGCGATCGAGAACGCCGGGAGCACGCGCACGAACACGAGGAAGAACATGAAGAACCACGCGAACGAACCCACGATGAGCGCCACCTCGGTGATGCTCATGCGGTAGTAGAACCAGTTCGCGGGATTGAACGACCGGGTGAGCGACGTGACGATGATGACGAACCGTTCGAACCACATGCCGACGTTCACGAAGATGCACAGGATGAACAGGGCGACCATGTTGCGGCGGAAGGACTTGAACCACAGCAGCAGCGGGAAGATCACGTTGCACGAGAACATGATCCAGAACGCCCACCAGTAGTGGCCGGTGGCGCGGAACCAGAACACGTCACGCTCCGCCTTGTTGGGCCCGAACCACGCCATGAAGAATTCATTCAGGTACGAGTAGGCCACCATGGTCGACGTGAGCAGCACGAGCTTCGCCAGCTTCTCCATGTGGTCGAGCGTGACGATGTGCTCCATCTTGAACGTCTTGCGGATCGGGATCAGCAGGTTGATCACGAGGGCCACGCCCGAGAAGATCGCGCCGGCCACGAAGTAGGGCGCGAACAGCGTCGAGTGCCAGCCCGGCGTCTGCGCCATCGCGAAGTCCCACGACACCACCGAGTGCACCGAGAACACGAGCGGCGTGGCGATCGCGGCGAAGAACAGGTAGGCGCCGTAGAAGTGCTTCCACTGGTAGTTCGCACCCGTCCAACCGAACGACAGCAGCGTGTAGAGGAACCGCATGAGCGGGTGCTTGGCGCGGTCGCGCACCGCTGCGACGTCGGGGATCAGGCCGACGAGGAAGAAGATGCTCGAGATGGTGAGGTACGTGTTCACGGCGAACACGTCCCACTCGAGCGGCGAGCGCACGTTCGTCCACAACTGGCGCTGGTTCGGGTACGGGAACAACCAGTAGTCGAACCACGGCCGGCCGGTGTGGATGGCCGGGAACATCGCCGCGGTCAGCACGCCGAACACGGTCATGGCCTCGGCGATGCGGTACACGGCCCGCCGGAAGTGCGAGCGGAACAGGAACAGCACCGCGGAGACGAGCGTGCCGCAGTGCGCGATACCGACCCAGAACACGAAGTTGGTGATGTCCACGGCCCACATGACCGGGCGCATGAAGCCCGACACACCCCAGCCGTGCACGATGATGTTGCGCACCGCGGCCAACGCGACAGCGAGCACCGCGAGGTCGAACAGGAATGCCGCCCACC
>JAHFBX010000268.1 GCA_023249815.1 Candidatus Eiseniibacteriota bacterium | reverse complement strand
CGGGCAGTTGTCGGATCTCGGCCTCGAGTTCGGGCACCGGCTCCAGTGCGGCGACGACGAGGAAGTATTCGTGCCCCCCGGCGCTGGTCACCGTCCACGCGTTCTCCCGCCCCGCGACCGGACCTGGCAGGACGTGCGCAACGTCGGGCGCCAGCGGATTGCCGAGCTCGAATCGCGGCTGCGGGAAGAGCAGGTAGCGCTCGCCGCGGTCGTCCTCGTTCAGGACGTACACCCACGTCGGTCGCGTCGTGCGGATGTCGAGCGAGAGACGATCGCCTGGCTTCACGCGATCACCGCTCAAGAGCCGCTCTGTTCCACGATCCCCGCGACGCACGAACGATGCCTCGACGTCGTAGGTCACCGCCGGCGACGTGGCCGGCGCCGGGTCTGCGGGCGGCTGCGGCTTCACCGGTCGGGAACGCCACGCGCCGTAGGCGAGCACTCCCACCACGATCGCGACGACACCGGCGGTCAGCCAGGTCGAGCGCCGGCGGCTCGTCGGGGGCCGCGCGCCGGATCCGTCCTCGAGGCTTTCGAGCGCCGCGAGCATCTCGCGCGCGCTTGCGAAACGCGCCTGCGCGCTCGTAGCGATCGCTCGCTCGATGAGGCTCGCGAGCGCAGGAGGCACGTCGGCGCGCATCTCCCTCAGGGTTTGCCCGGGCCCGCGCGCGGAGGCGAGTTGGAGTTCGGCCAGCGACGTCACATCGAACGGATGCCTGCCCGCGAGCGCGAACCACAACAGGAGCCCGAGCGAGTACACATCCGATCGCTCGGTCGCGGTGCTGCCGGCCAAGAGCTCGGGGGCCATGTACATCGGTGTGCCGGAGGGCCCGGCCGCGTCGAGCGACGCTTGGTCCCAACGCAATCCGAGTCCGAAATCAGCGAGCACGTATCGGCCTTCGGCATCCTGCACGACATTCGCAGGCTTGATGTCCCGATGGAGAAGCCCGGCAGCGTGAACGGCGGACACCGCCGAGGCGACCTGCGCCCCGAGCCGCGCCGCTTCGCTCGCGGCGAGCGGCCCGCGTGATCGCACGACCTGCTCGAGGTTCGTGCCACGGATCAACTCCATCCACAGTCCGATCCGATCTTCCCGAAGCTCGATCCCGTGCACCGTCACCACGTGCGGATGCCGGATCCGCGCCGCGGCACGGCCCTCGCCCATGAGCGAGGCCCCATCCGCCCCGGATCGGAGCAGCTTGAGTGCCACCTCGCGTTGCAGTCCCGGTTCCCAGGCGCGGAAGACGTCCGCGCGCGCGCCACTGCCGATGCGCTCGAGCAGCAGCATGCTCCCCCAGCGTTCCGGCGCGTTCGCGGCGCCGTCCTCGCGCTGCAGGCCGCGGCTGAACTCGGCGATCTTCGAGACCTCGCGCAGTGCGTCGAGACGGATGCGCTGGGCGGGATCGAGCTCGCGAGCGGTGCGCTCCCAATCCACCGGGTGTCCGTCGGAGATCGAGGCGAGCAACGCTTCGATCGGATCGCGCTCAGCGCTCATGGCCCATCGCCTCCGCCAGCCGGGCGAGGGCCCGCTGGATGGCCATGCGTACCGCATCCCGACTCGGACCTCCTGTCATGGTCGTGATCTCCTGGTAGTCGAAGCCCAACTCGATCCGGAGGTGGAGCAACTCGCGGTCGTCCTCCTCGAGTGAGGCGAGAGCGCGCTCGTAGCGTTCGAGCACGTCGGCCCCGATCGCGTTCTCGAGCGGCGATGGTGCGGCGTCCGGCAGCGTCTCGGGCACGCCATCCGGTCCCGGCCGGCGCGCCGCCCATCGCACTTCATCCCTGATACGGTTGAGCACCGCCTGGCGAACATAGGCCTGAAAGCCACCCGGGCCGCGCACCTCGAGGCGGTCCAGTCCCTCGAGCACGCGCAGCAGCGTCCCTTGCACGAGGTCGGCCGTATCCAGAAGCGAGCGTGCGTACATGGGCAGGCGCCCGCTCGCCCAGTGGCGAAGCCGCGGGATGTAGCGCGCTAGCAATTGTTCACGAGCGCGCGGATCGCCGTCCTTGGCGAGGCGCAGCAACACGTGGGTCGCGATCAGGCCGACCCCGTCCGGAGCCTGAGGTTCTTGATCGGGAGGGTTCACGGCACGCGGAGTGTAGCGGCGCCGGACGCGCGAGCGGGAATTTCGTTCGCCCTGTGCACCTCGGTCGTTTGAGCCAGTGAGGAAGCTGCGGGGCCTCATCCGAACAAAAGCGCACACGAGGGCCCCGGCGCGGCGACTGCGGAGGTCTGGCCATGGTGCATCGATGTGAGTCTGCGATGAAAGCAATTCAATCGGTGCTGGGGGTGCTTCGCGCACCGCTCATTTGGTTGCTGGCGGGGTTGTGGGTGCTCGCTCCCCTGGGCCCGCTGCACGCCCAGTGCTGGGATGACACGCCTGGCCACGGAGCGAACGGTATTCCTACCCACGGCACGGCATCGACCGTCTGGGATCCGGACGGCGGCGGCCCGCAAAGCCCGATGTTGGTGGTCGCATCCTCGGGAGTGAGGGCCTGGGATGGGTCGGCCTGGACTCCTCTCGGTGGTACCCCGCAGAACGGCGAGATCCTGGCGCTCACGGTGTACGGAGACGAGCTCTACGCCGGCGGGACGTTCAGCGCCATCGGCTCCGATGTCGTGCGGTACCTCGCTCGATGGGACGGCAGCCACTGGATTCCATTGGCGACGGGCCTCACCAACGGACCCAATAGTCGTGGTGTCAACTGCCTCGAGGTGTTCAATGGAGTTCTCTATGCCGGCGGTCTCTTCTACCGCGTCGAGACCGGGACGTTCGCGACCATCGTCGGCTGGAATGGGGTGCTCTGGCTCCCCCAACCGCAGACGCAATCCCCGATCGCGGACCTGACCGTCTTCGGAGGGCAGCTCCATGCCGCCACGCTGCCGGGCGTGCCCGGGGTCTATCGCCTCGATAGCGATTGGACGCGCATCGGCACGCTTGCCGACCACGGCATCCTTGCGATCGCCGCGTACAACGGCAGCCTCATCGCCGGTGGCGAGTTCACGCATTTCTTCACAGGGCAGGACATCCACGGGGTCGCACGTTGGAGTGGCACGGCGTGGGTCCCCATGGGCACGGGGATTGGTCCGGCGGGCAGTCAGGTCACCTCGCTGAACGTCTACAACGGTTCGCTGATCGCCGCCGGGGAGTTCAGCACGGGAAGCAACATCGCGGCCTGGAACGGTGTGAGCTGGTCGACTCTCGGCACCGGGATCACACTGGTGGGCGAAGGGTTCTACGGCGGATTGGAGAGCCTGACCGAGTTCAACGGCGAGTTGATCGCCCTCGGGTGGATCGAGAATGCTGGAGGAACCGTGGCCAAGCACATCGCCCGTTGGAACGGTTCCGGATGGATGCCTTTCGTCGCGGGGATCAATGGACGCGTGCGCACGTTTCTCCCTGCCGGCACGACGATCTATGCGGGCGGCAACTTCGACTTCGGCTGGCAGGGCGCCGCGATCGATCACGTCCTGAGCAGCGATGGCGCGAACATCTCCAACCTCTCGGGACTGGGCGGGCAACAGGGCACGAGTGGGATCGTCAACGCACTCACGTTTCACACCTTTCCGATCCGCAACACAAAGCTCGTGGTGGGCGGCTCTTTCAGTTCCGCCGGCGGAGTCGCGGCCTCGAATGTGGCCAGTTTCATTCTCGGCGAATGGGCGGCGGTCGGCGCCGGGTTCAACAACGCCGTGACCGCTCTGGCGAGCTATGGCGGTGCGCTCTACGCGGCGGGGATCTTCACGGCTTCGGGCGGGACCCCGCTTGCCCACGTGGCCCGATTCGGCAGTGGAGGCTGGAGCGACCTCGGGGCGGGCGCGTTCCCTCCGGTCTACGCGCTGACGGTCTCCAACGGACAGCTCGTCATCGGTGGTGTACCCGGCAGTGACGGCGTGAGCGGATGGAACGGAAGCGCGTTCACCTCCTACGGCGCCGCGAACGGGCATGTCTTCGCGATGACGACCTACAACGGCGACCTCATCGTGGGTGGCGACTTCACGAGCCTGGGTGGTCAGACTGCATTTCGTGTGGCGCGCCGTGACGCCGCGAGCGCCCAATGGTTCGGCATGGGGAGTGGCTTCGACCAGGGTGGCGTCTACGCACTCGCGGTCAACAATGGCGTGCTCTACGCAGGTGGAACATTCCTCGCCTCCGGCGGAATGCCGATCTCGTACATCGCCGCTTGGACGGGCGCTTCGTGGGCGCCCGCGCACGGAGGTCTCGACGCGCCGGTGTACGCATTGGCGAGCTTCAATGGCGCGCTTCAAGTCGGAGGCGACTTCAATCACTCGCTCGATGGGGTCGCCTCGCCGTTCTGGATCGAGGACAGCGCCTGCGTCGTGGGTGTCGATCCCTCCTCACGCGTCGACGGAGTGTCGCTCGGGTTGTGCTATCCGAGTCCCTCGCGTAGCCGGACGCGGATCCCGTTCTCACTCGCGACGCCTGGCCTGGTCCGCCTGGAGATTTGTGACCTCGCAGGTCGGATCGTGTGCACGCTGGCCGATGGCTGGTTCGGGGCGGGACCCTCCGCGGTCGAGTGGGACGGCCGCGACGAGCGGGGCCGGTCGAGTCCGGCGGGGATCTACTTCTACCGCCTGCGAACCCATCAGACCTCGCTCTCGAGGCAGTTGGTACTGATGCGGTGAGCCGCGGCGCGGCGCCGTGTCATGATGTCGCGCTCAAGGTGCTGCCGGCCGACGTGGCGGCCGATCGAGCGAGCAGGCCGACCCCGTCGGCAGCGTGAGGTTGCGGCGCCGGGCGCGCGAGCGGGAATTTC
>JAHFBX010000267.1 GCA_023249815.1 Candidatus Eiseniibacteriota bacterium | reverse complement strand
TCGCGCTGCTGCCGATCGGGCTCTACTTCGAGGACCGCACGCGGTTCCAGAGCGAGGTGATCCTGTCGCTGGGCGAACCCGTCGCGCTTGCCGATTACTTGGCGCAATCACCCACAACGCCGCGCGAGACGGTGCAGGCGCTCACGCAGCGCATCCAGACCGAGATCGAGGCGCTGATCCAGGTGGTGCCCGAGCGGGAGTACGAAGGGCTGGTCCTCGAGCTAGAGCGCATCTATCTGCCCGAGCTCAAAGCCCGTGGCGATCCACGCCACGCGCTCGAACTCAAGCGCCGGGTCGCGGCGTGCGTGGACAACTTCCGTCGCACCGACCCCGAGCGCGTGGTGGCAGTGGCGCGGCAGTTGAAGCACTACCTGCGCACGCTCCACGCGCTGCGCCTGCACGACGAGGCGCTGCGCGAGATCGAGTCGCGCGGCGACTGGCGCCGCACGCACACGCGCCGCTGGCTGCTGGCGGTGGCGGGCTGGCCGCTGGCGGTGCTGGGAGGCGCGCTCCACTGGTTGCCGTACGAGATCTGCTCGTGGGCAGCACTCCGCGTGGCGCCTCATCCCACGGCGATCAGCTCGGCGCGCATCGTGTCGGGCTTCGCAGTGTTCCCGGCATGGTGGTTGGCGCTCGCGGCGGCGGCGTGGAGGGTCACGGGCTGGTCGCCTGCGCAGATGGTCGTCGCCATGGCCTCGGTGATCGGTTCGGGCATGTTCGCGGCCGTGTTCCTGCTCTGGTTCGACCGCCAGCCTGGGTTCGTCTCGCTCCCAGTGTTCGCGTCGAGCCGCCGCTACCGCCTGCTGCGCGTAGCGCTCGAGCGGCGCGAGTTGATCCGCATCTTCGACCGCGCCCGCGAGGACTTCCTCGCGGGCGAGGCCGAGGCGCGCCGGTAGCAGCGTCGTTCAGGGCGAGATCTTGCCGCTCGTGGTGCGCCCGCCGCACTCCACTCGATAGAGGTACACCTGCCGCGGTCCGGCCCCGAACGCAAATAACGTCGTGTGCCTGCCCGCTGGCTGCCACTCGTCCACGGGACGCGCCACCTCGCGCCCGGCCACATCGAAGACGCGAACGCGCACGCGGCCGGCACGCGGCAGGTCGTACTCGATGTTCGCGACACCGCCGCCGACTCGGCTCCACGCGGCGGTGTCTCGCGGCTGCAGGTCGAGTGTGCCGGGTGCCGTCGCCTCCGCTGAGCCGGCATCTCCCGCACTCGGGGCGAGCGCCGGCCGGCCCGACTGCGACCAGTCGGCGTGGCCCTCCTCGATGCCATTGCTGTCGGTGAGCTTGGTCACCGCCCCGGTCGCCACATCCCACACGGCCACGTCACCCTTTGCCAGGTGCTTTTCCGAGGGCACCAGCTTCGCGAAGTCGCCCACGACACTCTTGCCGTCTCGCGACCACGACTTGGCCAGCTCGTTCTCGGGCGTGTCGGTGATACGAATGAGGTCGGTGCCGTCAGCATTGATGTAGAACAGGTCGCTCTCGCCGCAGGTGTCGCAGAAGCCGTCCGCGAACAGGATCCGCTTGTTGTCGGGCGACCAGCCGGGTAGCGCGCCATTGAAACCGTCGGGTGTCACCTGGCGCTGGTCGCTGCCATCGGGGGCCATGGTCCACACGGCGTAGAACCCGCTCTTCAGGCTGGTGTAAGCGATGCGCGTCCCGTCCGGCGACCAGTCGGCGGCGAAGTCGCTGGCGGGGTCCGTCGTGAGCTGGCGCACGTTGGTGCCGTCGGCATTCATCACGTAAATGTCACGATTGTTGTCGCGCAGCGATCGCCACGCGATCTGGCTCCCGTCGGGGCTCCACGTGGCGTTGAAGTCCGAGAACGTGTCGAACGTGAGCTGGTGCTTGCCCGAGCCGTCGGCGTTCATCACCCACAGTTCGCCCTCGGGGCCGCGCCCGCCCTTCGTCCACACGATGCGCCGCCCGTCGGGCGACCACTCGGCGAAGTCGTCGTCAGCCTTGTCGTTCGTGAGATTCACGGGGTTCGAGCCGTCGGCCTGCATCACCCAGAGGTCCCACTGCCCGCCGCGGTTACTCACGAATGAGATCGGGCCGAGGTTCTTCGCGGCGTGGGCGGGCAACGCGGTGGACAGCAAGAGCGTCAGCACGAAGGCAAACCTGACGCCGGTGGGGTCACGGCGCACTCGCTTCGGGGGTAGAGGCACGGGACCTCCCCGTCAATGGTGGAGCGCGAGTGTAGCGCCGTCCGGCTTGAAACCGTTTACGCAACTCGCTAGTCTCCCCGCCGTCGTTGCTCGTGGCGGGGACACTCTCAGGGCGCAGTCCGCGCCGACTCACCCGCCAGATTCCACAAGAGCTTTCCGCACTGCGCCTTGCCGCCGGGTCCACCCCGTGTCGCCGTGTTGGAACACCGACCTCGTGGCTTGCTCCGTGCAGCCGTGTGCCCATGGAGAGGTGTCCGAGTGGTTGAAGGAGCACGATTGGAAATCGTGTAGGCGCTAATACCGCCTCGAGGGTTCGAATCCCTCTCTCTCCGCCAGATTCCCGTTGTGTTCGAGACGTACTGCAGGCAAGCCTCTCACCCACCCGGCCCGCACTTGACTCGCTCCAGCCCATCACAGGCCGGCGCCGCGAGCGAACACTGGAGACCCCCGAAAATGGAACGCACCACGGCGCAGCGGAAGGCCATCCACACCGTCCTCGAGAAGTCAGGCCGGCCCCTGAGCCCCCCCGAGATTTTCCATGAAGCGCGCCACATGGCGCCCGGCCTGGGGATGGCCACCGTGTACCGCACGATCAAGCGCCTCATCGACGACCAGGCCATCGCGCAGGTCGGCCTGCCCGGCGAGGCGCCGCGATACGAGCGCGCGGGCATGCAGCATCACCACCACTTCCGCTGCACCTCGTGCAATCGCGTGTTCGACTGGTTCGGATGCCTCTGCCCGTGCGAAGACAGCGCGCCCAAGGGGTTCGAGGTGAAGGGGCACGAGATCTACCTGTTCGGCCGCTGCGAGGAGTGCGTCGCGCGCACGGCCACGGCGGTCAGCTAGCGCAACGCATCACTCATCAACGCGTCGTGTGGGCGCCGGGGAACTCTCCGGCGCCCAACACGTTGTAGCGTGCGGCATGCTTGACCGCAACGCACGTGCTGCTAGTATCGCCGCGCTTCGGCGCCTGGTGTCCGGCGCGCCTCGGGGGCGCGAGGATGCGGGTGCCGAGCCCTCTTTGGAGTGGGGATGTAGCTCAGTTGGGAGAGCGCCTCGTTCGCAACGAGGAGGTCGTCGGTTCGATCCCGATCATCTCCACCATTCCCTTATGACTTGGGCCAGGCCCAGCGCAACCCGGACTTGTGAACCCCGTCAGGACCGGAAGGTAGCAGCGGTAAGCAAACCTTCGGGTGTGCCGCTGGACCACCTGGCCCGCTTATTTCGCGGCATCGCTCCCTTCGCGGCACGGGTTCCGTCGCGGCGAAAGCCGCCCGGGGCCCGCCGCTCACCGCACGGTCTCCTTCGCCCCATGGCCCATCGCGCGCTGACGCTCAAGTACCGGCCCCAGGTCTTCGCCGACCTGGTGGGGCAGGACCACGTGACGCGCGTGCTCACGGCCGGGCTGGCCTCAGGCCGCTCGGCGCAGGCATTCCTGTTCACGGGTGCCCGCGGCGTGGGCAAGACCACCAGCGCGCGCATCCTCGCCAAGGCGCTCAACTGTGAGAACCGTGGAACGCCGGCGGCGGGCAAGGGAGCGGCCGGTGAGGCGACCGCAGCTTCCGCCGAGCCGTGCGGCCGGTGCACGTCATGCACCGAGATCGCCTCCGGCGTCTCGCTCGACGTGCTCGAGATCGACGGCGCCAGCAACCGCGGCATCGCCGACGTGCAGCAGTTGCGCGAGAACGTGCGCTTCGCGCCCACGGGCGGCCGCCATCGCGTGGTCATCATCGACGAGGTGCACCAACTCTCGGCCGACGCGTTCGCGGCACTCTTGAAGACGCTCGAGGAGCCGCCCGCGCATCTGGTGTTCATCTTCGCCACGACCGACCCGCAGAAGCTGCCGGACACGATCCGCTCGCGCACGCAGCGCTACGACTTCGCGCGCGTGCCGATTCGGCGCGTCGCCGACCGGCTGCTCGAGATCCAGAAGCGCGAGGCGGCTGACACGGAAGGCGTCCGGTTCTCGCTCACCGACGGCGCCGCGCTGCTGATCGCCCACAAGGGCGAGGGCTCCATGCGCGACGCGGTCTCGGCGCTGGACCAGGTGGTGAGCTCGGGTGAACCGGCGATTGACGAGGCCATCGTCCGCCGCGTTCTGGGCATCCCAGACCACGAGGCGTACTTCCTGATCGCCGGCGCGGTGCTGTCACGCGACCCGCAGGGCACGCTCCGCGAGCTCCACGCTGCGTTCGACAAGGGCGCCGACGCGCGCGAACTGGCCGAGGGGCTGGCCGAGCACTTCCGGAACGTGCTCGTGCTCAAAGTTGACGCCGAGCGCGGCCACGAGTTGGTGGCGGCGAGCAACGAGGACTTATCGAGGCTCAAGCGGCAGGGCGAAGGCTGGGCGGACACGGATCTCCTCCGGCTCATGCGCCTCGCGGCGGAATGCCAGTGGCCGATGCGCGACTCGCCCCAGCCCTTGGTCCACCTCGAGGCCGCGGTGCTGCAGATGGCCACGCTCGAACCGGCGGAGTCGATCGCCACGCTGCTCGAGCGGCTGGAGTCGCTGGAGAAGCGCTTGAACGGGGGAGGCGCGACGCGGGCGACCGGCGACGCGGGCTCGGCCAGCGCGCCGCGTGCCGCGAGCGCGCCTGGCTCGCGCACGCACG
>JAHFBX010000266.1 GCA_023249815.1 Candidatus Eiseniibacteriota bacterium | reverse complement strand
CGTCCGGGAGCGGCGGAACCCGAGGCCGGACATGAAGTTCCCAGCCGTCACGGAGTGACCCATGGACCTCACCATCCAGCAGGGCGATCTGGCGTTCGCCGTCGCCCGTGCCCTTGGATCGGTTCCCCAGAAAAGCGCCCAGCCGCTTTTGAATTGCCTGCTGCTCGAGGCCGAGAAGACGACGCTGCGCGTCACCGGTAGTGACCTGGATCTCACGACGAGTGCCGCCGTGCCGTGCCTCGGGCGCGCACCCGGCCGCGTCGCGGTGGCCGCCAAGCACTTCAACGAAGTCGTGCGCAAGATGCCGCGCGGCGCGGTGACGCTGCGCCTCGAGAAGAACCAGCTCGAGGTGGGGTACGGGGACGGCAAGGGCTGGTCGCGGTTCCCGGTGCAGAGGTCCGACGAATACCCCACGCCTCCCGAGTTGCGCGGCAGCGTCACCCTGACACTCCCCGGCGAGACGCTCGCGCGCCTGGTCGAGCGCTCGGCGTACGCGGTGAGCGAGGAGACGACGCGCGCGAGCCTGAACGGCGTGTTCCTGCATGGCAGCGCGCAGCAGGTGGCGTTCGTCGCGACGGACGGGCATCGCCTGGCGCGCGCCACGAGCAAGGGCCGGTTCGGCGATCTCACGCGCGAAGGCGTCATCGTGCCGGCGCGCGCGCTCGCCAGCATGAGCCGCGTCGCGGCCGAGGCCACGAGCCCGGTCGAGATCCGCATCGCGGAGGGCAAGGGCCACGCCGGATTCGTGGCGCAGGTGGGAGAGTTCCGCGTGCAGATCACGGCGCGGCTGCTCGAGGGGCCATACCCCAACTACGAGCAGGTGATCCCCAAGGACAACCCGCGTTCGCTCACGGTCACGCGCTCGGACTTGATGGAGGCCGTGGACATCGTGGCGTCGCATGCGGACACGAACACGCAGCAGGTGCGGTTCTCGCTTTCGACCAACAAGCTCTCGGTGTCGTCGGCCACGGCCGACTTCGGCGCCGGCGAGCAGCAGGTCGCGGCCGAGTACCAGGGCGAGGACATGGACATCGGCTACAACGCCCGCTACCTGCTGCAGACGCTGCGGAACATCCCAACGGAGAAGGTGGTGTTCCGGCTCAAGACGGCGCTGTCGGCGGGGATCGTCGAGCCCGCGGGCGCGCTGTCGGAGCCCGACGAGGAGTTGCTGTGCCTGGTCATGCCACTCCGCCTGCCTGATGTGGCCGAGGCGGAGCCACGGCCCGTGGGCGGGAGGAAGTAGCCGCGGATGACCCATCCCAGCCCGCTCGCGAACATCCTGCCCGACCTGCTTCGGCAACTCGGCCTGGCCGGGAACGTGGCGGGGTGGCGGGCCGTCTCGGAGTGGCCGGCCGTCGCCGGAGCACGCATCGCGCGGCACACGCGCGCGGTGGCGTTTCGTGACGGCACGCTGCACGTGGAGGTCGAAGGATCGGCCTGGATGCACGAGCTCGGGTTCCTGAAACGCGAGCTCGTGCGCAACCTGAACCGGCACCTGGGCGCGGACGTCGTTCGAGACGTGCGCTTCACGCCGGCGGGACCCCGTCCAACGGATGGGTCGGGAGGGAGACTGCGGTGAGCGCGAAGGAAGGAGAAGGCACTTTGACGGCGGAGCCGAAGGGTCACCATTACGACGCCACCAGCATCACCGTGCTCGAGGGTCTCGAGGCGGTGCGCAAGCGTCCAGCCATGTACATCGGCGACACGGGCGTGCGCGGGCTGCACCACCTCATCTGGGAGGTGGTGGACAACGCGGTCGACGAGGCCCTCGCCGGGCACTGCGACGACATCGAGGTGACGATCGAGTCCGACGGCAGCCTCACCGTGCGCGACAACGGGCGCGGCATCCCGGTCGACATGCACGCGACCATGAAGAAGCCGGCGCTCGAAGTGGTCATGACCACGCTGCACGCCGGTGGCAAGTTCGACAACGCCTCGTACAAGGTCTCCGGCGGCCTGCACGGCGTCGGCGTGTCGTGCGTGAACGCGCTCGCCGAGACCTGCTCGGTCGAGGTGCTCCGCGACGGCAAGCTCTACACCCAGTCCTACGTGCGCGGCGTACCGACCGGCCCCATGCAGACCGGGCCGGCCGAGCGGAAGGACAAGGGCAGCGGCACGACGGTGCGGTTCAAGCCCGATGCCACGATCTTCGAGACCACCGACTTCCACTGGGACACCATCGCCGCGCGCCTGCGCGAGTTGGCGTACCTGAACAGCGGGCTCACGATCCACTTGAAGGACACGCGCACCGGCAAGGCCACCGACTACTTCGCCAAGGGCGGCATCGCCGAGTTCGTGAGGTTCCTCAACACGAACAAGGAGACGCTGCACGCGAAGCCCGTGGTGTTCTCGCGCGAACGCGACAACGTGTCTGTGGAGGTGGCGATCCAGTACAACGACACCTACACCGAGACGCTGCTGTCGTTCGTGAACAACATCAACACGATCGAGGGCGGCACGCACGTTGGCGGTTTCCGCGCGGCGCTGACGCGCACGCTCGTCAACTACGCGAACCGCGAGGGCCACACGAAGAACCTCAAGGCCGATATCGGTGGCGAGGACGTGCGCGAGGGCCTGACCGCGGTGATCTCGGTGAAGATGCAGAACCCGCAGTTCGAGGGGCAGACCAAGACCAAGCTCGGCAACAGCGAGATCAAGGGAGCGGTCGAGACCGTGGTGGGAGAGGGGCTGCGCGAGCACTTCGAGGAGAACCCCTCGGTCGCGCGCAAGATCGTCGAGAAGATGATCGCCGCGGCCCGCGCCCGCGAGGCGGCGCGCAAGGCACGCGATCTCGCGCGCCGCAAGACCATCCTGGATGGCGGCTCATTGCCCGGGAAGCTCGCGGATTGTGCCTGGGACAACCCCGAGGAGTGCGAGATCTACATCGTCGAGGGCGACTCGGCCGGCGGCTCGGCGAAGCAGGGTCGCGACCGGCGCTTCCAGGCCATCCTGCCGATTCGCGGCAAGATCCTGAACGTCGAGAAGGCGCGCATCGACAAGATCCTCGCGAACGAGGAGATCCGCAGCATCATCACGGCGCTCGGGGCAGGCGTGAAGGAGGAGTTCGACTTAGCGAAGCTCCGCTACCACCGCATCATCCTCATGGCCGACGCCGACGTGGACGGCGCGCACATCCGCACGTTGCTGCTCACGTTCCTGTTCCGCGAGCTGCGGCCGCTGGTCGAGAACAACCACGTCTACATCGCGCAGCCGCCACTGTTCCTCGTCAAGTCAGGCAAGGAAGAGATCTACTGCTACGACGACAAGGAGCGCGAGGAGGCCATTGCGCGCATCGGCAAGAAGAACGTGATGGTGCAGCGCTACAAGGGCCTCGGCGAGATGAACCCGGAGCAGCTGTGGCGCACGACGATGAACCCGGAGACCCGTACGCTCGTGCGCGTCACCTCGGAGGACGCGGTCGAGGCGGACCGCATCTTCACGATCCTGATGGGCGAGCAGGTCGAGCCGCGCCGCCAGTTCATCGAGGAGAACGCGCTGGCCGTGAAGAACCTGGACATCTGATGCAACGCTCGTCGTGGGCGCGGTTCTTGGCCGCGATCTTCGCTGTGGCGCTTGCATGCACGGCCGCTCCGGCCGCGGCGGTCGAGCTCCCCGAGCTGACGTTCTCGGCGGGCACCTCTGTGGGCGTGAACGGCGCGCCGGGAAGCGGCGGCGCCACCGCGGCGCTCGCGCTGATGTGGCCGTTCGAGAACCGCTTCGCGTTCGGCGGCGTGCTCTACGCCGACGACCTCGGCACCGGCTTCTCGGACCTGATCGACCCGAACACCGGCGAGCCGCTCGGCACCATCGCGTCGCTGCATCGCTGGGGCTTCGGCGCGGGCTGGCGCACGGAAGCACGGATCGCGCAGAGCGAAGCCCGCCGCTGGCGGTTCGTGTGGGGCGCGGACTTCGGCTACGGCCGGCAGGAGCGCGACCAGCGCGGCGCGGTGAACGACGCGGTGAGTGGTGTGCTCGTCGGGACGGGCCCGACGTTCATGTGGAAGACGATGGGCGGGCATTCGTTCGGTGGCGCGGTGGCTTGGAAGCACGCGTTCGTGAGCCGCGATGCCGACGCCGACCGCCCGACGGATTGGGGAACGCTCGCGCTCGAGTGGCGCTGGAAGTCCGCAGCCAAAGACTGACGAACTCGCGTCGCGCCGGGCACGCAGGAGGCGGGCCCGCGGCGCCGGCGCGGTGACACGAAGGAAGAGGACATGGCCCTGAACGACCGGTCAAAGATCGTCGATATGCACATCGAAGACGAGATGAAGACCAGCTACATCAACTATTCCATGTCGGTCATCGTCTCGCGCGCGCTTCCGGACGTGCGCGACGGGTTGAAGCCCTCGCAGCGCCGCATCCTGGTCGCGATGAACGACCTGAATCTCGCGCCGGGCCGGGGCTACCGAAAGTGCGCGAAGATCGCCGGCGACACGTCGGGCAACTACCACCCGCACGGCGAAGGCGTCGTGTACCCGACGCTCGTGCGCCTGGCGCAGGACTGGGTCATGCGCTACCCGCTCGTGGACGGGCAGGGGAACTTCGGCAGCATCGACGGCGACGCGCCCGCAGCCATGCGCTACACCGAAGCGCGCCTCACCGCGCTGGCGATGGAGATGCTCGCCGACCTCGACAAGAACACGGTGGACTTCCGCCCTAACTACGACGAGACGCGCGAGGAGCCTGTCGTGCTGCCCGGCGTGCTGCCGAACCTGCTCGTGAATGGCTGCTCGGGTATCGCCGTCGGCATGGCCACCGAAGTGCCGCCGCACAACTTGCGCGAGGTGTGCGACGCCAT
>JAHFBX010000265.1 GCA_023249815.1 Candidatus Eiseniibacteriota bacterium | reverse complement strand
CGCGGGTCGGTGGCATCGTGAAGTCCACGGTGTCCGCGGCCCCGGACGTCGTCATCGAGTGGAGTGTCGGCGCGCACAGCATGCGGGTCGTGTCCGGAGTCAGGCATTCGGGCGTACCCACCGCCGAGACGACAGACATTCGCACCGTGATGGAGCACGACGTGAAAAACCGAAACCGCCACTTCGCGGCCTGCAACTGCACTGCGACGGAGCCCGGGCACGTCGCGCAGGTTTCCGGCCTCACGAGCACGACGAGATGCAGATAGTCAAAGCCCTGCCCCCAGGTCCACATGCTGGTGGGCGCTGTCCGACCCAAGGCACAAGTTGCGGACGGCAGCGACGTCGCTGCATGCGGCCGGTCGATCGCCGGGCGCGCGCGCCCGGCTGGGAGCCGGAAGCGGCTTGGGCCACCGACGCGAACAGGAGGACTCCCAGCGCGCCGCGAAACGCCCCCGTTCCCTGGATGCGCATGGACGCGGAGCCTAGAGCACGAGGCCCCGTCTGCACATGCTGAAAACACAGGCGGGGTGTGTCTTGGCCTAGCTGGACCACGCTCGCGAAGTCCCGATGGAAATCGCGACGCATTCAGCGTCCGGGGGCAGCGGTCGCGTCAAGTGAAGCGAAATCGTCATTGCGCTCGCGCGGCGACCGGGTCAGAATCGCGACAGGAAGCACGGGCGAGGAGTTCTCGCTCGCGAAGCCCGGATGACCCCGGGCGAAATGGAGCGGCGGCCGGTGTACGAACCAGCCGCCGCTTCGCATGGGTGAGGTTCTGGCGCGCTCGCGCTAACGCACCGCCACACTCTCCGCCGCGGGCTTGAGCTTCAGCTCGGCCTTCTTGCGTTCGAGCATGAGCACGGTGACGTCGGGATCCACGAGCACGCGCTCGGGTTCGAACGCGCACGCGATTTTCACCGTGCGCGACTCGCCGGGGCCGAGCGTGAGCGTGGTCCGGGCGTCCCGGTAGGCTTCCGCCTTCGCGTCCTTGCCCGGGAAGCGCACGCCCCGCGCCGCCGCCAGTTCCACCGGCATGGTGCCGCTGCCGGCGTTCTTGAGCGTGGCGGTCACCACCCAACCGTGTCCGCTCTTCGCCAGGGTCGCATCGTCGAACTTGTACTCGGGCACCACGACCTGGTGGAACCACTGGCCGGCGAACGCGTCGAACGCGGTGGTGTCGGCCGCGTGCCGCCGCATGATCGCCAGGTAGTCCTCCAGCGACGCGTGGTCGCGCGAGTCGCGGAACGTGGCCATGTAATCGCGCAGCGCCGCCATGCCCGCTTCACGGCCCAGGAACCGATGCAGCATCCACAGGGCCCAGCCGCCCTTGTCGTAGATGATGCGACCGTCCGCCGGCAGGCTGCCATCCACCTGCACGAGCGCTCGCTCGGAGTCGCGCACGCGGATGTTGCCGTAGCGGTCCTCGATCTGGCGGCAGAACGCCATGCGCTGCTCGAGGCCGCGGACCTGCTCGCAGAGCAGGATCGTCGAGAAGTGTGCGAGTCCCTCGGACAGCACCTCGGTGCCGGGACCTTCGCCGACCATGGCCATGTTCGGCCACCACTGGTGCGCCGCCTCGTGCGCGGTGATCCAGAACGCGGCGTTCGCGTCGGGCTTGCTGCGTGACAAGAAGCCGATGTTCTCCGAGAACGAGATGTTGCCGGGTGGCGCTTGGGCGTACGTGGGCAGGCCGGCGAACTCCGAGACGCGAAGCGTCTTCCACGGCAGCGGCGCGAACCACTCGCCGTACCAACGCCGCGCGCCGACCAACGCGTCGAGCATCTCGTCCACGTTGTAGGGGTGACGGCGGTCGTAGTACACGGCCACGCCGTCGCGCTCCTTCACCTGCCAGCTCCCGGCGATGACGTTGAAGATGCGCACCGGCGCCGCGGTGCGCCACTCCGTGATGCGCCGACCCTTCTCGACGTGGTCGGCCACCTTCTCGCCGGTGGCGTTCACCTCAAGCGACGCCGGCACGCTGACACGGAGGTGGCAGTCGAACCACGAGCCCGCCATGGGGATGCCGGCCGGCGTGGGTCCTTCGTACCAGCCGTCCGGCCACTCGCGCGCGTCGGCCTGGTTCTTGTCGGCTTCCACGCCCACGTCCCTCAGGTAGCCGAGCTGCGGCGCGAGTGTGGGGCTGCCGAGCGCGGTCAGCACGATGCTGCTCGGCAACACGAACTCCATCTGCGAGCCGCCGTTCTTGGAGATCCCGTCCGGCTGACTGCCCTTGTACGAGAATCCGAGCCGCGCCGTCCCGCCGTCGGCGAGCGGCCGGTGAAGCTTCACGATGTGCAGGCTGGCGCGGTTCTCGGTGGCGACAGAATCGCCATCGAGCGTCCAGTGCAGGTCCTTCCAGCCCGGGTTCACGGTCACGGGGAACGTGCGCATCGGCTTGCCGGTGTGGTTCACCACGTCGTACCAGCCCTTGACGGCCAGCGCCCGACGGCCCGGGTCGAGATTCATGTCCATGTCCACGCCGGCCAGCTCCGGCGCTGGCGCGTCCTTGTAGGTCTCGATGTTCTTCTTCCAGTAGTCCTTCTGCTTCTTCTTCATGACCTCGCCCTGGTAGCCCTCGTGCACACGCAGGCCCAGCAGGGCGGCGAGGAACAGGGGTAGCACCAGCAGCGGCGCCAGGGACCACGCCGACTGGAGCAGGGCGCCCGGCCGCAGCGCGTGCAGGAGCCGCGTGGCGTCACGCTCGCGACGTTCGAACCCGCGCACGGCGAGCACGGTGAACAGCACCGCGACCGTGAGCCACAACGCGCGGTTCAGCACGAGCGGGACGCGGTCGTACTCAAATGTGGCGATGTCGCTCCAGCGGAGCGTGCCCCACAGGTCCCAGTTCCACACCCAGTTCATCTTGCCGCGCGCCTGCGCCCAGCCCGAGAGGATCATGGTGGCGAGGCCCACGGTGTAGGTGGCGTAGCGATTCGCCGTCACGGCCTGCACGGCGCTCACGAACGCTGTCCACACGAGGAACGTGGGCACCAGGAGCAGGCCCCACACCAACATGAACGGGACGAGGTCCAGGGGCACCTGGCCTTGGACTCCGATCACGGCGAGGCTGCCGACGAGGCAGGCCGCCACGATGGCCACACCCAGCACGGTGTTCGCGAGCGCCTTGCCCGCGAGCAGCGCCGCGGTGCGGAGCGGCGTCGAGTAGGCGATGGCGCCGAAGCCAGTGCTGCGCTCCCGCTGCAGCGCCTCGGTCGTGTAGAACAGGATCATCATGCACACCAGCAGCGTGAGCGTGTTCATCATGCCCACGGCGAGCATGCCGGACGTGTTCAGGAGCCGCGTGTCGAACGCGCCGACGTTGTACTCGTTGGCGAGCGTCTGGAGGAGGATGAGCGGGACGAAGAGATACAGGCCGGGATGCCGAAGGATGCCGTGGACCTCGGCTTTCGCCACCTCGAGTGCGCCCCGGATGAAGCCGGGTGCGCCAGAATGCATTCCGAGGGACGCCAGCGCTGAGGCTGTGCCGGGGGTGGGGGCGTTCGCTTCGGTTCGACCGCCGGGCAGCAGCGGCCGATTTCCTCGATGGGTCCCGTCGCTTCGCTCTTGCCCGTCTCCGGAATCGGCCCCTGCTGCCCGACGGCCTCGAGTGGCGACGGCCGCGCTACCGCGCAGCGTCGCGGCGAATCGCTGCTGGAGCAACAGCACGGCGCCGAGGCCGAGTGCCACGCAGAGTGCGCGCTGGGCGAGGATCAAGACGTCCAGGCCGACGCTGGCGTGGTTGTAGAACGCCACGCCCTTGTCCACGTTGAGCCAGACCTCCGAGAGCCAGCGGAGCCCGGTCAGGTCCATGAACTGGAGCACGCGGTTCACCTGCCACGGCAGCCACTCGGGCGACCAGTCCCAGAGGAAGAACGCGCCGGCGATGACCACGGTGATGGGCAGGAAGAACACGAGCACGGGCTTGCGCGTCAGCCCGCCCACGGCGAAGCACACGCCGCACGACAGGATCAGCGTGGGCAGCGCAAAGAACAGCATGGGCCGCAGGTAGCTCAAGAGGCGGAACGGCCCTATGTACTCGGCGTTGGAACCATGTGGCAGCAGGTGATTGAACGCCATCATCAGTCCGACATGCACCACCAGCACCGCGCACAGCGCCGTCAGCACGGCGAGGAACTTGCCCCACACGTACTCCGACGGCTTGAGCGGGGTGGAGTGGAGCAGCTCGCCGACCTTTGCCTCGTCGTCGCGGATCATGCTCATGCCCGCCGCCACCGAGGCGAAGAACACGTAGATGAGCGACGTGAGGAAGATGAGCAGCTGGGTGATGGCGAACTCGGAGTTGATGAACGCCTTGGTGCCGCCGACGCGCGCGTCGCCCGACGAGATCGAGGCGTTGCCGTTGCTCAGCATGTACGCCATGAACCCGAGGATCAGGAGCTGCACCCAGAGCAGCGGCCTGCGTGAATGGAACTTGAGCTCCTGCTTGAACAGCTCCCAGATCCGAGCGCCGCTCACGGTCGGGCTCCGACCGGTTCGCCGGCCGCGGGCGGGCTCGTGTCCAGCGCCGGGCCATTGGACGCCGTGACGTCGATCCACTCGGCGCCCGGCAGTTCGCCTAGCCGCATGAGCACGAGGTAGGCGTCCTCGAGCGACGGATCGACCCGCTCGAACGCGGCCGGCGCGGCGCCTTCGGGCTCGTACAGCCGCACACGGTGCCGGCCCTCGACCAGGAGCGTTTGCGTGATCGCGCGTGTCGCGCGCAGCTCCGCCATGTCGGTGGGCGCCACGACACCCTCGAAGATCCGGCCCTGGAGTGCGGCGCGCGCCGCGCGCGGCGTCGTCCGCGCCACGAGCCGTCCGCCGCGGATGACCGCGAACTGCGGGCA
>JAHFBX010000264.1 GCA_023249815.1 Candidatus Eiseniibacteriota bacterium | reverse complement strand
GTTCGTCAGACCGCGTTCGCGGTAGAACGCCTGTTCCCCGGCAGTGAATAGGAACTCCTGCCCGCAGTCCACACAGGTGATGCTCTTGTCCTCAGTGCTCGCCATGGCGACGGTGAACCTCCGATTGCAAAGATTGAAGCGAGGAGAGCGGCGAGCGGGCGTCCGAGACACGAACGCCCCAGCAGGCGAGCCTGCGGGGGCGATTGCAGTCACGAGAAGGACGAGCGGAACTTGCGCGGACGGACGGCACGCGGAACCAGGCGATGATCACTGAAGGCCCACTCGAAGGACAACCCACGGGGGGACGAACGGCGCGTCGGAGTATCCCGCCCTGCGCGACACGCCGTCAATGACCGAAACGTCGCGAGTGGCGTTTCATGCGGGTTCCGTCCATGTGAGCGCAGCGTCGCAGCTCGCGGACGTGACGCTCTCACGAGACCTCGCTCCCGTGTCGGAACACGGAACGCGTTCGTCGCGCGATCAATTGCGCGCCGGCACGCACAGCGCGTGCAGTACGTCGGCCATCGTCGTCACGTCGAGCAGGTTGTGGTGGAACACCGGCACGAGCCGCCAGGGATCTCCATTCCGGACGTAGTCATGGTAGAGGCCGGGGATCTGGTCGCCGGGAACATCGCCGACGCGGCGCCGCCGGCACACCCTCCATTCGAGTGTCGTGAGCCGGCAGTCCGGCATGTCCGTGCGCCAACGCCGGCGCGCGTGGTGAAGCAGGTCGAGGTGGTGGCGAGGCAGCTTGAGCTCAACACCATGCGTGAGGGCTCGCGCGGCGAGAAACGGCGCGTCGTAGGACTTGCCATTGAACGTGACCAGCGCCTCGAAAGCTCGCGCCTGCTCGGAGACCGCAGCCAAGAGGGCTGCCTCCTCGCCGTAGTGTCGCGCGAAGTACTGGCGGAGCACGAAGTCCTCGCCATTCCAGTGCATGGTGCCGGCGAGGAACACCGGGCTCGACGACAGCCCGCACGTCTCCAGGTCGAGGAACAGCGCGCGTTAGAGCCCGAGGTGGCGGAGCGAGGACAGCTCCACCTCGCCGGGCGGCGGTTCGGGAAGGCGCCCCCAGGTGCCCCGCCGGCGCTCGACGTCGCTGCGCAATCGCTCGTGAACATAGACGCTGCCGTGGCGTTCGTGGTGCCACTCGCCGCCGGGGAGGAACGCGTCGACGCCGGTGGCGCCGGGATCGGTGACCGAGATCCTGCGTCTGCGCTTGGGCTTCGAGGGGGGGAGCGACGAGGGGGGGAGCGACGAGGGGGGGAACCGAGCCACCTCGGTGTCTCCGGTCGCTTCGGGGCCCGCCGGTCTCCCGGGGACGGCGTTCGCGCGCCGGCGCCTCACGAGCTCTCCCAGTCGCTCGCGGAGCGCGCCGCCCGCCCCTTTGCCCGGAGGGCCTTCCGGCCGGCTCATGCGTTCCGCTCGGAGAGCAGAATGAGCCGGCGGCTGTCCCTGGAATAGGGCTCGCGTTCGGCGCTGCCCCAGACCTCGCGCACGTTGAAGCCGTGCCGGCGGAGCAGCGCGGACAGCTCCGCGCACGTGTAGGCGCGCAGCGAGAACTCCTTGGTCACCTGCGTGCCGCCCTCCGGCTGGATCAGGAGCTGGCGCGACTGGACGCGCGAGGTGACGAGTTCGAGCTGCGTCTCCTCCATGAGCAGCGCGCCATCGTCTCGCTGCGTCCACGTGCGCTGCTGTGGGTGCGTGAGCAACCAGTCGCGATGTGCGACGTCGAGCAGGAACCGGCCGCCCGGCTTGAGCGCGCGCGCGACCTGGGCGAGCACGCGTTCGTTATCGTCGTCCTCGAAATAGCCGAACGACGTGAAGAACGAGTAGACCCCGTCGAACGTGCGTTCGTACCCGAGCGATCGCATGTCGGCGGTGCGCCAGGTCATGGCGACCCCCGCCGCGGCCGCGTCGGCGGTGGCGATGTCGAGGTAGCGCGGATTGAAGTCCACGCCCGTGACCCGGTAGCCGAGCGCCGCCATGCCGATCGCGTGCCGCCCGAACCCGCAGGCCAGGTCCAGCACCTCCCCCGCCGCCGGGAGCGCAAGCGACTCGGCGATGAATCGGGTCTCCGCCGCGGTCCGCTCGGGCAGGAACTGCGGGCGATAGATCTTCAGATAGTCATCGTCAAAGAACGCGACGGGCCACTCCGGCTTGGGGTCGATCACGAGGAAGCTCTCCGTGTGGATGGGGCGGCAATGATAGCCAGTCGAATGGCCCCGCGTCGCTCTACCTCGCGAGCCACCACTGGAGCAGCGCCCGCGCTGCGTCCTTCGTCGGGATCTCTCGAGTGACTTTGATGCCGTCCCAGTCCTGCTGCTGCGCCGGGCGAAGCACCGGGAGGCCCACGCAGGCGGGGCAGCCGGTGCCGCACGGGCAGCCCTCGAGGTGGGCGAGTGCCCCCTCGGCGAGCTCGTCCAAGCGCGACCAGCCCTGCTCGGCGAAGCCGAGGCCACCCGGGTAGCGGTCGAACAGGAACAGCGTCGGCGTACCCGTGTTGGACGAGTCCAGCATGCCGCCCAGGTCCATCGGGTCGCACATCGCCATGAGCGGCAGCAGCTGCACGAACAGGTTGCGCACGCCGGACAGCGCTTCCCACGGATTCAGACCGCGTCGCGCCAGCTCACGCACCGTCGCATCGCCGGGCGACAGCCACAGCCCCGCCGTCTCGAGTGTCAGTCGCGGCAGCTCGAGCGGGTGGTAGCCGATGGCGTCGAGCGAACGGTAGCGGATCTTCTTGAACGCGACGGTCTGCCAGCTGTAGGTGAGCTCGCCGAAGCGCACCGCCTCGCCACGCCAGTCGCGCGAGCGCAGCTCCTGCCGCACGCGGATGTTCGTCTCGAGCACGGGCTGCGTGTAGTAGTCCACCGTGCGCGGCTCGGCGGTCGCCACCTTCTGCTCCAGGTCGAGCGACTTGACCCACCACGTCTCGCCCTCGTGCAGGTAGATGGCGTCGGGATACACCAGCTCGAGCCCGCTGATGCCGTCCACGGTGCCGATCACCGCGTTCTGGTGCGAGGCGTCCACGATGGTGTAGGTGTCGTCGCTCATGCTGCGCAACGACACGTGTGCGCCCGGGAACTCGCTCTTGGACCAGTACGCGCGCCCGTCGATGGTGCGGGTCTCGCCCGCCTCATCGAGTACTGCGAGCACGTCGCGCATCTGCTCGCCGAACGCCGTCTCGTCGCTCTCGCCGACGGGCAGCTCGTACGCGGCGCACGCGAGCTGCTGTGCCAAGATGTAGGGATTGTGCGGGTCCACGCACGCGGCCTCGGTGGGGCGGCCGAACAGGAACTCGGGCCGGCGCATCAAGTACTGGTCCACCGTGTCGTTGTAGGCCACGAGCACGACCAACGACGGCGTGCCGCTGCGGCCGGCGCGCCCCGCCTGCTGCCAGATGCTGGCGAGCGTCGGCGCTGCACCGATCAGCACCGCGGCGTCCAACCCACCCACGTCGATGCCCAGCTCGAGCGCGTTCGTGCTGACGACCCCGCGCAGGTCGCCCGAGAACAGCGCTTTCTCGATGGCGCGGCGCTCCTCGGGCAGGTAGCCGCCGCGATACGGCTTGATCCGCTCGTGGAGCGGCGCCGGAGCCGTGCCCGGTCCAGCGGGCGACTCGTCGGGAAGTCGCGCGCGCGTTCGCTCGAGCTGCTCCCTTGCGTAGCGATAGACCAGCTCGGCGCTGACGCGCGACTTCGTGAACGCGATCACCTGCGCGCCGCGTTCGAGCAACCCGGCGAGGAGCAGGCTGCCCTCCACGTTCGAGCTTCTGCGCTCGACGCGGGTCTCGTCGCGAAACGGCGGGTTCCAGAACGCGAAGTGCTTCTCGCCCCGCGGCGCGCCGTCATCCTCCACCACGGTCACCTCGCGCCCGGTGAGCGCCTCGGCCAGTTCGCCGGGATTGCGGATGGTCGCGCTGCACAGCACGTAGCGGAACTCGCCGCCGTAGTGCCGCACGAGCCGTTCGAGCCGGCGCAGCACGAGCGCGACGTGGCTCCCGAAGATGCCGCGATACGCGTGCAGCTCGTCCACCACGACATAGCGGAGGTTGCGCAGGAAGCGCGCCCACTTGGCGTGCTGCGGCAGGATACCGGCGTGCAACATGTCGGGATTCGAGAGGATGACGTTCGCCTCCTCGCGCAGCTTGCGCCGCGTCGAGGCCGCGGTGTCGCCGTCGTAGACGCCAGCGCTGAGCAGGCCCGCCAGCTCGACGCCGCCATGGGCGAGGCGCGTGAGGCTCTTCAACTGGTCCTGCGCCAGCGCCTTGGTGGGGAACAGGTAGAGCGCGGTGGCGCCCGGCTCCTCGAGCAGGCGTTCGAGCGCGGGCAGGTGGAAGCAGAGCGACTTGCCGCTCGCGGTGCCGGTGACGACCACGGTGTCCCGCCCGGCGCGAAGCGCCTCGATGGCGCACACCTGGTGCGTGTAGAGCCGCTCGATGCCGAGCCCCGAGAGCGCCGCCCCGATCGACTCCGCGAGCGGTGGCTGGAGCTCGCCGAAGCGCGCCGGCCGCGCGGGCAGCGTGTGCCAGTGGACCAGCGCGTCGCGGTTCTCGGGCTTGCTCGCGTGCCCCTCGAGCCACTGCGCGAGCGAAGCGCGCGCGGTGGCCTGCTCCAGGAAACGCATCGGTCCGGCCTGCATGGGGCGGCCCTCGCGGGGTCGGGTGGGCGGGCGACTGCACAAGTGGGCAGTATAGCTTTCGCCAACCTGACGGCCAAGCGGCGAAGGCGAGCGCTCACCGAATGAGGACGAACCGCCCCACCTGGTGGCCGCCCGGCCACTCGACCGTGAACAGGTAGACGCCGGACTCCACGTCCTGCCCGTTTCGCGAGATCAGGTTCCAC
>JAHFBX010000030.1 GCA_023249815.1 Candidatus Eiseniibacteriota bacterium | reverse complement strand
CGACGGTGACCGCGTCCTTCGCGAACTCGCCTCCGGTCGTCACTGCCCCGAACAATGTCCAGGTGGTCGGCGGCAACCTGGTCACGTTCCAGGTCTCGGCCAGCGATATCGATGGACAGGCCATCAGCTCGCTGACGATGCAGCTGACGAAAATGCCGGCGAACAGCGGCGCGACGTTCACGCCCAACGCCACGAACACCGGCGGGACGTTCTCCTGGACGCCGGCGGCGGGATCCTCTGGAGCCTTCAAGGTCACATTCGTCGCGACGAACTCGCTCACGGGCTCCGCGACGACGAACCTCAATGTGAAGAAGAAGCTGACGGAGTCCGACGGCCTGGCGCTCGGCGAGCTCGCGCTCTCGAATGGTTACCCGAACCCGTCGATGGACGCCGTGGAGTTCGCGCTCGACCTGCCGCAGGACAGTGACGTGGACTGGGCCGTGTATGACATGCAGGGTCGTCGCCTCTACTCGGAGGCGCGCTCCATGGACGCCGGTCGCCAGCAGCTCCGCTGGAACGGGATGACGATGGCCCGCCAGCGCGTCGGCACAGGCATCTACTTCATCCGCGCGCGCGTGGGTGGGACGGAGTTCGTGAGGCGCATCGTTCGGTTCTAGTCGACCGGTAGGGAATCCCCCAAGCGACGGGGGCGTTCGCCAACGCGAATGCCCCCGTTCGCTGTTCGGGCGGCGACCCTCAACGCCAGCGTCGCTTGAGCGAGCCCCAGTTCGTCCGCGACGTGGGGGTGGTGATGTCGGCGAACACCTGCACGCGCGAGTTGTCCTTGTCGAGGACAAGAATGCGCCCCGAGGCGTCCAGGTCCAGCGCCGAGGGCTTGTCGAACTGGCCGGGCGCCGTGCCGGCCGAACCGAAGGCCAGCACGTGCGATCCGTCGGGCCGGAACACCTGCACGCGCTGATTGCCGGCGTCCGTCAGGATGAGGAAACCGCGGCTGTCCCAGGCGATGCCGGTGGGCGAGGAGAGCTGATCGGGCCCGCTGCCAGAGGTTCCCCAAGTGCCGAGGTAGGCGCCACTCGAGGTGAACTCCTGAACCCGATTCAACGTCATGTCGGTGACGTACACGACTCCGTCCGCGTCGATCGTGATGGACGAGGGCTGTTCGAACTGCCCCGGGCCGGAGCCCTGGGTGCCCCACGTCGTCAAAAAGCCACCGGTGCCGCTGAACTTCTGCACGCGGTGGTTCATCCAGTCCGCGACGTAGACGGCGCCGGACGCGTCGCAGGCCACGTCGAGCGGGAAGATGAACTTGCCGAAGGCGGACCCCGAGCCGCCGAAAGACAGCAGGAGCGCGCCGGAAGGGTCGAACTTGAGGATGCGATCACTGTTCGCATCAATCACGAAGACGTTGCCGCTTGGATCCACGGCCAGCCCGCCGGGCAGACCGGCTGCCCACTGCGAGACGAAGCCGCCCGCCGCATTGAAGTGCTGGACGCGGCCATTGAGCGTGTCGCCCACGTAGATCGAGCCGTCGGGGCTTACGCCGAGCCCGTGCGGGAGCTGGAACTGACTGGGCCCGGTGCCAGCGGAACCCCATGCGAACTGGAAAGCGGGCGCCTGAGCGTTCGCCGCCACAGCGGGAAGCAACAGCGCCGCGAGCACGAGCGGCGAGAGGATGGGCCGACCGCGACGGGCTCGAAGCACGAGGGCGGCCGCGAGGTGGGGCGTGGGCGGGACCGGCATGCGCATGATCGTCTCCACGGTCGATTTTGGGCCGGTCCAGCGGACAGTGCCCGCGAGCGGACCGCGGCAACCAGCCACGGGGTACCAGCGCCGGGTTCGTCGCGCCCAGCGCCGAAGTGGCGGGACTTGGGCCCGACGCGTGCGCATTCCCGAGAATGCCGTTGTGACCCTCGCGAGCGACGGCTAACCTTCATGGGTTACTCGTCCGGCCATGGCCTCGGCACCGGTGAGGCCGCGAACCGACGGGTTCACTCGAAAGGCCTGTCCATGCCCTCGCGCCCGGGCCCCGGCCGCACGATCACCACCATCCTCCTGCTGCTCTGCGCCACGAACCCGGTGCAGGCCGGCCCTCGCCCGGAGCTGGATGCCAGCGCGGGCCTGAGGCCCGCCGCCGCGGCTCGGGCGCAGGCGGCGAGGGCGCGCGCGAGTGCCACGCTCACCCGGCTCGCGACGCCGTCGAGCCTGGACTCGCGCTACGACGTGCCCACGCTGCTCTGGGCAGTGCGCGCGAAGGCCCCGGCCACGTCGGCCTCTCGCTCGCCGCGGGCATCGGCCGAGGCCGCGGCGCGCCGCCACCTCGCCGCGGTGGCCGGCTTCTACCGGCTCCAGGCCACCGATGTGTCGGATGCGCTGCTTCGTTACGTGCACGACACCGGCCGGGGAGGTGTTCTCGTCTCGTTCCGGCAGGTCGTGGACGGCGTGGAGGTGTTCCGCGACGAGGTGAAGGTGCTCATGGATCGCGACCAAGAGCTGGTCGCGGTCTCGGGTTACATACCCAGCCGCGCCTTGGTCGCACGATCCGCCGGGCTCGAGTTCCGGCTGCCGCCCGAGCGCGCCCTGCAGTTCGCGCTGGAGGACTTCGCCGGGCATGCGCCACGCTCCGACGCCATCCGGCTCCTCCCGGAGCCCGCGACGGATGGCCTCCGCTTCGACATCTCGGACGCCGTCGCCTCGTGGCCGGACGAGATCGAGCCCGCAGGACCCGTGCGGGTGCGAAAGACGTTGTTCCACATGCCCGACGTGCTGGTGCCGGCGTGGCAGGTGGAGTTGATGTCGCCCGACCAGGCTTACCTCTATGTACTCGATGCGGCCGACGGCCGCATGCTGTTCCGGCACGACATCATGGCGCACGATTCGTTCAACTACCGGGTGTGGGCTCAGACCACGGACGCTCGGCTCCCGCACGACGGTCCGCAGGGCACGTCGCCCTCTCCGCACCCCACCGGGCTTCCTGATTTCTACGCCCCCGGTTTCGTGAGCCCGAGCTTGCTCTCGCTCGAGAGCGGTCCCATCTCCACGTATGATCCGTGGCTCGCGCCGGGCGCCACCCAGACTCAAGGCAACAACGTGGACGCCTACGTGGACCTCGTCTCGCCGGATGGGCTCACGGCCGGCGACTTCCGCGCCGCCACGACGTCGGCGAACACGTTCGACCGCACGTACGACGTGAACCTGCCTCCCGGGTCGAGCAGCGACCAGCGCATGGCGGCCATCACCCAGCTCTTTTACGACAACAACTTCTTCCACGACTGGTACTACGACTCGGGCTTCGACGAGGCCTCGGGGAATGGCCAGACGAACAACTTCGGCCGCGGCGGCCTCGGCGGCGATGCCATGCGGTCCGAGGCGCAGGACTTTGGCGGCACGAACAACGCCAACATGAGCACGCCCCCCGACGGCTCGCCCGGCCGCATGCAGATGTACGTGTTCAACCCGACGCCACTCATCTACATGCAAGTGAACGCGCCGGGCGGCATCGCCGGCACCTACGCGGTCGGGATCTCCTCGACGTTCGGACCACAGAGTTTCAACGTGACAGGAGACCTGATCCTGGGCGTGGATGACATCGCGCCGACGAACGACGGTTGCAGCGCGCTGGTGAACGCCGTGGCGGGCAAGATCGTGCTGCTCGACCGCGGCACCTGCGGCTTCCCGAACAAGGCCCAGGCGGCACAGAACGCCGGCGCCGTTGGCGTGATCATCGCGGACAATCTCAGCAGCCCAGCACCGCCAGGCATGAGCGGCGTGCTCGCGGGCATCACGATTCCGACGCTCTCCGTCACGCTCGCCACGGGCAACACGCTCAAGACGGCGCTGGGCAGCGGCACGGTCAATCTCCAGATGTTCCGCCAGCCGTCGCTCCCGCGAGACGGCACCATCGACAACCAGGTCGTCGCGCACGAGTGGGGACATTTCATCAGCAATCGGCTCGTCGGTGACGCGGCTGGCCTGTCCACGAACATGTCGGGCGGCCTGGGGGAGGGTTGGGCCGATTTCCATGCCCTGCTGCTCACCGCGCGTCCGGAGGACATTCTTGTCGGCGCGAACGCGAACTGGAACGGCACCTACGGCATGGGCAGCTACGCGCTCTATCCGTCACTCGCCAGCTCGAACGTATGGTACTTCGGCATCCGCCGTTGCCCGTACTCCTCGGACATGAACAAGAACGGCCTCACGTTCACGCACATCCAGTCCGGCGTCCCGCTGCCGATCGGCCCGCCCACGGCGTACGGCCAGGACGGAGCCAACAACGCCGCGGTGCACCGGACGGGCGAGGTGTGGTGCAACATGTTATGGGAGTGCTACACCTCGCTGCTTCGCGACAACATCCGGCTCACGTTCGCGGAGGCGCAGCAGCGCATGCGCGACTACCTCGTGCTCGGCTACAAGCTCACGCCCAACGCGCCCACGTTACTCGAAGCACGGGACGCGCTGCTGCTCGCGGCCTACACGAACGACGTGAGTGACTTCCATGCGTTCTGGAGCGCTTTCGCGAAGCGCGGGGCGGGGGCCGGCGCGGTGGCTCCCGACCGCTATGCGGCCAACAACATCCCCGTGGTGGAGAGCTTCGCGACCGGCGGCATGCTCGGCGTGGCTTCGCGCGAACTGTTCCCGTCCTACAACGACTGCGACTCGGACGGCTACCTTGACAACGGCGAGGTCGGCACGTTTGTCCTGACGCTCAAGAACAACGGCTCGGAGTCGCTCTCGAATACCACCGTGACGCTCTCGAGCTCGAACCCGCACGTGTCGTTCCCCACTGGCAATACTCGCGCGTTCCCATCCATGGCGCCGTTCGGCTCCGCCGCCGTCTCCGTGCCGGTGGAGCTCTCGGGAGCGTACGGACCGGAGTTCGTGGACGTGACGGCCAGCTACAACGACCCGGGGCTCGCGATCGCCGGGCCGTACGCCACCACGGCGACCATCCTCGGCAATGTCGACGAGGTGCCATCGTCCACCGAGTCCGTCGAGACACTGTCGCCGCCCTGGGCGTCGGCCGGGACTCCGGTGGGGGATGGAGAATGGAGCGTCATCGAGGTGGCGCCGGGAGACCACCGCTTCCACGGCGACGACTACGGGAATATCTCCGACCACACGCTTACGTCGCCCCCACTCGCCGTGGCGCCCACGGGCTCGTTCTCGTTCTCGTTCACACACTCGTTCTCGTTCGAGGCGAACGGCTCGACGTACTACGACGGCGGCGTCGTGGAACTCTCGACCGACGGCGGCACGAGCTGGACGGACATCGGATACTCGCTGAGCACGCTGTACGGCGGCACGCTCTACAACCTGTCCGGAAATCCGCTCGGCGGGCGGGCGGCGTACATCGCGAACAGCGCCGGCTACCCCGGCCTCGTCACCACCACCGCGAATCTCGGCGCGACGTACCAGGGCCAGACCGTGCGCGTGCGCTTCCGTGTCGCCACCGACGCCGGCGTGGGCGGTCCGGGTTGGCACCTGTCCACGCTCACGTTCAACAACCTGGTCTCGCAGCCGTTCATGGACCTGGGACCCAACGCGGTGGATTGCACATCGGTTTCGGTGGGCCCGGACGCGCCGCGCGAGCTGTCGTTCGCGCTGGCTGGCTCCAATCCCTCGCCGGACCGGCCCTCGTTCCGCTTCGGCCTGCCTGTGCCGACCGACGTCGAGCTCGCCGTCTACGACGTCACGGGCCGGAGAGTCGCCACACTCGTGGGCGGCGAGCAGCCGGCCGGTTGGCAGACGCGGACATGGACCGCGAACGACGACGGCTCGGCGCCCTCGAGTGGGATCTACTTCGCTCGCATGCGCTCGGGTCAGAAGCTGTTCACGTCGCGCGTGGTGATCACGCGCTGACGGCGCGGATCTTCATGGAGGACCTCACCAAGGACCCGCTCACCTGGGCCTACCCGGCGCGCGAGCCCTTCGACGTCGGCCGGCTGCGCGTGTCCTCGCTGCACGAGCTCGCGTACGAGCAGTCGGGGAGTCCGAACGGGAAGCCAGTCGTGTTCCTGCATGGCGGTCCCGGGGGCGCGACGTCGCCGGCGATGCGCCAGTTCTTCCATCCTGAGCGTTACCGCGTCGTGCTGTTCGATCAGCGCGGCTGTGGCCGCAGTACACCCGCGGGTTCGCTCGAGGAGAACACGACCTGGGACCTGGTCGCCGACATCGAGACGCTGCGTACGCATCTTCACATCGAGCGATGGCAGGTGTTCGGCGGAAGCTGGGGCTCCACGCTGGCACTGGCCTATGCCCAGCGGCATCCCGAGCGCGTCACCGAGCTCGTACTGCGTGGCATCTTCCTGTTGCGACGGCAGGAGATCCAGTGGTTCTACCAACGCGGCGCGTCGGCGATCTATCCCGACGCGTGGGAGCCCTACTGGACGCACATCCCGGAGGCCGAGCGCGGTGACATGGTGAAGGCGTACCACGCCCGTCTCACGCACGCGGACCGCGAGGTGCGAGTGGCGGCGGCGAAACGCTGGGCAGGGTGGGAGGGCGCGACGAGCAAGCTGGTGCCCGACCCGGCTCTGCGCGGCCACTATGAAGAGGACGAGTTCGCGCTGAGCTTCGCGCGCATCGAGGCGCACTACTTCATCCACCAGGGCTTTCTGGTCACCGAGGACCAGTTGCTGCGCGACGTGTCGCGGATCCGGCACATCCCCGGCGTGATCGTCCAGGGGCGCTACGACGTGGTCTGCCCGGCCGAGAGCGCCTGGGCGCTTCACCGCGCCTGGCCCGAGGCGGAGTTCCTGGTCACCGCCGACTCAGGCCACAGCGCATTCGACGCGGCCAATTCCCGGGCGCTGGTGGCGGCGACGGACCGGTTCTCGGCACGCTGACCCGGGGGCCTGATCCGGTCCGGTCGCGGGCGTTGCGGCCGGTGCACCGCTCCCAGCTGCGTCCCGAGTCTCACGGCGCCTCTCGTGAGCCTAAATCCCGCCCCCCCGGAAGCCGACAACTCATGCGGCGCACGGACTCGTCGCCCGTCCTTCCCAGAGTCTCCCCGTGCACCGGCCCAGGCGCGCGAGCTCCGCGTTCGTGTCGCCATGTTCCCGCTCATGGGCTCGAGGGGCAGCGGATCGCCTCGAGCCGCTGGTGGACCCATGGACTCGACGTCTCCGTCACGCACATCCGAGCAGGCGCCTCTCGAGTCTGCAGAAGCCGCGCAGCTCGCGGCGGCCTCGGGCTGGCTCGTGCAACTCGGGCGCACGCTCAAGACCTGCCGGCTCTACGACGCGAACAATCCGACCGTCGTGCGGTTCCGGAGCGAACTGTCGGTTGGCCTTGCCGCGATGACCGAACAAGGGGGTCCGCTCCAGCTCGACGTGAGTCCGCGCGAGTTCCGGCGGAACGGTGCGATGGTGTACCAGGCGAGCTCGCGCGATGACAATCTTGCCGCGGTGTTCCATCGCGACGGCATCCGCACGCTCACGTTTCACCCCGAGATGCGGCCGGAGGACGTGGAGACGTTCCTCGACGCGATCCTGCGTGTGACCGGGCCCCAGGTGGACGAGGACGATCTCGTCACGCTGTTCTGGGATCTTGGCATCCAGGGGCTCAGCGTGACCGCGGTGCCGTTCGAGGGTGACGTCAACGCGGGCGGCGAGGAGGAGGCCGCGACCAGCTCGCCATTGCCATGGCCCGCGAGGTCCTCGGGTGGCGATTCGAGCGTCGACAAGGGCCATAGCGCCGCCAATCCGCGCTCCGACGACTGCCTCGTGGAGGAACGCGGTGTCGAGCCGGCCGACTTGGTGGAGGAGCTCGAGACCTACGCGAATCTCGAGCTGTCCCGGTTCCAGATGGAGCAGGAGCGCGAATCGAAACGCTCGCTCGCCAAGAGCTTCGTGGCGGTGCTCGAGCAGGCGCTCGCCGGGGACGTGTCGGCGGAAGACCGGTTCGAGATCGCGGCGTTCCTGCCTCGAGCATTGCGTACCGCGCTGGCTGAAGGGGAGTGGGCGAGCGCGCGTGAGTCGCTACGCCAGCTCCGACACTGCGCCCCGGACTGGTCCACGGAGCACTTCTTCGCCGGGCTTTCCGCCGCGTCGGACGCCATCTCGCGGCGTGCCGTGGAGAAGCTGGACCGTTGCGACGACGCGGGGATCGAGGAGTTCGTGCGGCTCGCGCACGACTTCGGCCCCCACGCGGCGACCTGGCTCATCGGCTTACTCGCCGAGAGCCAGCAGCGTCGCGCCCGGCGCCCGCTCGCGCGCGCCATCGCCGAGCTCTTGCGCGAGCTGCCGGAGCGCGTCGTGCCGTGGCTCTCGGACAACCGCTGGTACGTCGTGCGCAACATCGTGCACATCCTGGGATGGATCGGGGGCGATCGGGTGGCACCCCACCTCATGGCGGCGTCCAAGCATCCCGAGGCGCGCGTTCGCCGCGAGGTGGTCGCGGCGCTCGCGCAGGTCTCGCCCCGCCTGGCCCACCCCGTGCTGCTCGAGATGATGACCGACGCGGAGCCGATGCTGTTCATGAACCTGCTCCAGCAGCTCTCGCACGCGCCCGACCCCGCGGTGGCGAATCACCTCGTGCGGCTCATGCGCAGCGATGCATTCCGTTCGCGCACCGAGGACGAGCGCTTCGCGATCTACCGCGCCATCACGAGTCAGGGCGAGGTCGTGCTGCCTGCGCTGGAAGAGGAGTTGAAGCGCGGCGGGCTGTTCGCCCGCGGCCTGGACGCGCACTGGCGATCCGTGGCGCGCTGCCTGGCACGGATCGGCACGCCGGCGGCGCTCGAGGTGCTGGAACGGGGAACGCGCTCGCATCTCCCGGGCGTTCGCGCGGCATGCAGCCAGGCCCAGCTCACACTGGGAAACGACCGTGGTTGAGCACGTGCCGGGTGACAGCGAAGGGCTCGTACGCCCCACGCGCGAGCCGGACGGGTCCAACCCGGCCGGCGTCGTGCTCGGGCTGCTCGGGCTGTTGCGGAGTTCACGGCTCTACGACATCTCGAACCAGTCCCTGCAGCAGCAGGTCGAGGACTTTCTGGGGCGTGTCTCGCAGGCGATGGACGGGGAGCTGACGCTCGTCGCGATGGGGCAGGCGTTCTACATCAACGGCACGAGGGTGCGCGCTCGGCCGAACCAAGCCAACGCGTTCGAGCGCTTGAGCAAGGAGTTCGAGCGCCGGCAACTCGGCGGCCTGCGCTTCCTCTCGGAGCTTCGTTCGGAAGAACTCGGGGCGTTCCTCCGCGTGTGGAACGAGAACGTGGACGCGTCGCGCTCGCCGATGCTGGTGGGGGCGCTCGCCGGTGCAGGCGTCACGCACGCCGTCGTCATCACACTGGAGGACCTCGCCGGGCTCTCCGCCTCGTTCGAGGAGAGTGACGGCGAAGCCGGCAAGGACGAGCGAGAACGTGCGAAGGAGATCTTTGGCCGTGCGGTGCGCGGCACGAAGACCGCGCTGCTTCGGGCCGCGAAGACCGGCCGGCCCACGGTGCGCCCGATCAAGCGACTCGTTCAACCGATCGTGGACGCGATCCTACAAAACGAGTACTCCATCGTGGGGCTCACCGCGATCAAGGACCACGACGAATACACCTACGCGCACTGCGTGAACGTGAGCATCCTGAGCATCGGGATGGGGCAACAGCTCGGCATGAGTCGCACCGCACTCGCCGATCTCGGCGTGGCCGCGGTGCTGCACGACCTGGGCAAGCTGCGCGTGCCGGCCGATGTGCTGGTGAAGCCGGATCGGCTGGACGAGGCGGAGTGGCACGCGATGCGCCGGCACCCGGTGGAGGGGGTGCGCATGCTGCTGGGACTGCCGGGTATCACGCCGCTGACGCTCGAGATGGTGGAGGTCTGCCTGCAGCATCATCTGCTATTGGACGGCGCCGGCTATCCGGCCACGCCGGAGCGCTACCCGCTCTCGACCGCGAGCCGTATCGTCACGGTCGCGGATTGCTTCGACGCGCTCACGAGCCACCGCGCCTATCGCGCCCGCCCGTTCTCGGGCTACGAGGCGCTTCGCCTGCTGCTCGCACCCGACCAGCGCAAGTACGACCCCGCGGTCCTGTGGGTGCTCATCAAGACGGTCGGGCTCTACCCCGCAGGCACCGTGCTCCTGACGACCTGTGGGCACACGGTGGTCAGCATCGGGAGCAATCCGGTCGACTTCCGGCGGCCTCCCGTGCGCGTCGTCTTGTATCCGGACGGCACCACGCCACAGGATGAGGCCCCCGACGTCTGGGACCCATTGCCCGTCGAGCGTTCCGTGGCGCGTGTCATGCGTCCAGAAGAGCTGGGCTTCGAGGTCGACGGCCTCATGGCCGCCTGACACTCGTTTCGCAGCGGCTGGCGTCCCAAGGAGTTGGCCGGTCGCATTCGTACGGGACATGAGGTTCCTGCTCGACGCGAGCTGCGGGTTCGCAGCGCCGGACGCGGCTCGGGGTACTTCGCGAATCCGCTCAATGCCGCGCCGGGGCGCGCCGAGAACGAACGGGAGAACGGATTCGCGCACTGGCGCCCCGTGGAGGTCCGCATGGACTCGATCTGGCTCCTGCCCCTGACGCTGCTGGCCATCGTGCTGTCCTGGCCGGCATGGCGCACCCCTGTGGCGCGATGGTCCGCGGAACGGAACTCGCCGCAGGCGCTCACGCTTCAGCCTGACCGCATCTCGCTCGTGCGTGTGGCGGAACCCGCGTGGAAGAACCCCTATCCGCGAGACACCGCCGATCTTCAGCTCGCCGCGGCGGGTTTCGTGGAGTCGGGCGCGTATGTCGTGCGCGAGGTGGCCGGGCTCACGCTGGGGCTCTACGCCCATCCCGCCGAGCGCGCCTACGCCGTGATTTATGATCACGCCCGGTCGGGCGCGTGGGTGGAGTTCGTGACGCGTTACGACGACGGCACGCTCGCCAACTACGCGACGCTCGAACCCATGGACGTGGACGTCCCCGAGGGATCGGTTCACGTCGCTGCTCCGGAACTGTCAGTGGGCGAGTTGTGGAAGCGCATGCTCGCCGAGCGGCCGCAGCGTCCCATGCGGGAATGCTCGCGCGCGGCGGCCGCTCGCGACTTCGAGCGCGGGTATGCCGAGTCGATGGAGCATCACAAGCGCATCGCACCGGCCGGAACGGAGACGCCGCGCGACGACGTCGAACAGGTGGCCTGAGGGCTTCCCCTGGGAACGGCGGGGTCGGCGCGCGGCTCACACCGCGCGCCGTCAGCTCTTCGGGGCCGGGACTCGAGCGCTCCGCCGCCACGCCGCGTAGGCGGGCCCTCCGGCCGCGATGGCGAGCAGCCCGAGCAGCGATTCGCGTGGCGCCGACTGAAGCGTGTTGAGCGTGAGCAGCGCCATGCCCATCACGAACAGCGACGGGACCCACGGCCAGCCCCACGCGCGATAGGGTCTTGGCGCGTCGGGACGCGTGGCGCGCAGGCGGAACAGCGCCAGTCCCGCGGCGACATGGAACAGGACACCGCCGAACGTGACGTACGTGAAGAGCTGCGTGTAGCTGCCGGTCAGCGCGAGCACGGCCGCCCAGCCGCTCTGGAGCCAGAGCGCCGCTGCGGGAGTGCGCCAGTGCGGATGGATGCGCGCGACGCTCGGGAAGAACACGCCGTCGGCGGCCATGGGCTGGTAGACGCGCGACGAGTAGAGGATCGTGGCCGCGAGACAGCCGAACGCGGACACCGCAACCGCCGCGGTCATGGCGCGCGCCGCACCGTCTCCGAACAACGCGCGCGCCGCGCCTTCGGCCGCACGCGTCGTGCCCGAGAGCGTGGCCACGCCGAGTGCGCGCAGGTAGACCAGGTTCAAGAGCGCATAGGCGAGCACGACCACCACCACGCCCAGGAGCAGTCCGCGCGGCAGGTCGTGCTGGGGTGATCGCATCTCGCCAGCCGAGAACGTCACCGCATACCAGCCATCGTAAGTCCACAGCGTGGCAATGAGCGCCACGCCGAACGGGGCGGCGAGCGACCACGGGTTCGCGGGCAGCGGCGCGCTCCACGACACGTGCGCCGCGGGTGCTACGACGAGCCCGCCCACGACGAGCGCGCCGATGGCGGCAAGCTTGGCGAGCGTGAACAGGTTCTGGATCCCGGCCCCCTCGCGTACGCCAAAGTGATTCGCAGCGGTCAACCCGGCGATGGCGATCAACGCGGCGCCCTGAGCGCCGCTCACGCGCCACGCGCCGACCGCGAACCAAGTCGCCTGGCTCGAGAACACGGGCACGAGCGCCCCGAGGTACTCGCCAAACCCCACCGCAATCGCCGCGATGCCGCCGGTCATGATGACGAGCAGGCAGGTCCAGCCGTAGAGGAACCCCGGCAACGGTCCCCACGCCTCGCGCAGGAAATGATAGAGCCCGCCCGCGCGCGGAAACATCGCACCCATCTCCGCGTACGAGAGCGCCCCGGCCAGCACGAGCAGCCCACCCACGAGCCAGGCGGTAAGCACGAGCGCGGGATGGGGGAGCGCACGGGCGACGTCGCCGGCGGTCAAGAAGATCCCGGTGCCGATCACGGCGCCGATGGTGAGCGAGGCACCGTCCCACGCGCCGAGCGCGCGCGCCAGCGTCGGGCCCGGGGGCCCGCTGGTGTCCGAGTGGTCGAGCGACCCGGCGTGGTCTTCCATGGCGCGGCACTCTGCCACAGGCGAGGGTCATTGACACCAGAAGGCGCACTGCGTTCCACTGACCGCTTCCGACCGCACCTGCTCGCCTCGCGCGCCTTTGCCCGCGAGCGGCCGCACCGAACCCTCACTCCAGGAGCGCATCCTCCATGAAGCGCCTGCCGCACGCGCTGCTCGCGCTCGCGCTGTTCGCGACCGCCGTTCCTCCCACGCTCGCGACCGCCGCCAAGGCTCCCGCCAAGTCCGACGCGAAACCCGAGGCCAAGCTCGCCGCAGGCACGTTCTCGGGACTCAAGTTCCGTTCGATCGGACCGGCGAACACGTCGGGCCGTATCGTGGATCTCGTGGTGCACCCGAGCGACAAGAGCACCTGGTACGTGGCGACCGCGTACGGCGGCGTGTGGAAGACCACGAACGCGGGCACCTCGTTCGCACCCATCTTCGACGACCAGGGCACGTCGAGTATCGGCTGCGTGACGCTCGCGCCATCGCGTCCGCTCACGGTGTGGGTGGGGTCAGGCGAGAACAACAGCCAGCGCAGCGTGGGTTGGGGCGACGGCGTCTACCGCTCGGACGACGGCGGCAAGAGCTGGAGCAACATGGGGCTCAAGTCGAGCGAGCACATCGGGCGCATCGTCGTGCACCCCACGAATCCCGACATCGTCTGGGTGGCGGCGCAGGGTCCGCTGTGGTCGGGCGGCGGGGATCGCGGCGTGTACAAGACGACGGACGGCGGCAAGACCTGGAAACAGGTCCTGAAAGTGGACGAGTGGACGGGCGCCAACGAGGTGCACCTGGACGCGCACGATCCGAGCGTGCTCTACGCGAGCACGTACCAGCGTCATCGCCGCGTGTGGACGCTCATCGACGGCGGACCGGGCTCGGGCGTGTGGAAGAGCGTGGATGGCGGCGAGACGTGGAAGAAGCTCACGAATGGCCTGCCGGCCGGGGACCTCGGCCGCATCGGGCTCGTGGTGCCGTCCACCGAAACGGACGTGGTGCTCGCCACGGTGGAAGCGGGCGCAGACGACCGCGGCACGTACCGGTCCGACGACGGCGGCGCGAACTGGACCAAGCTGAACGGTTACCTGTCGTCGAGCCCGCAGTACTACCAGGAGGTGTTCGCCGACCCGACGGTGCGGGGCCGGTTCTACCTCGTGGACACGTACCTGCAGACCAGTGACGACAGCGGTAAGACCTGGCGGCGGGCCGGGGAGAAGAACAAGCACGTGGACAACCACGTCGTGTGGGTGGATCCCGACGACTCTCGCCACCTGCTCGTGGGTTGCGACGGCGGTCTCTACGAGACGTTCGACCGCTGCGCGACGTGGGACTTTTTCGCGAACCTGCCGCTCACCCAGTACTACAAGGTCGAGGTGGACCAAGACACGCCGTTCTACAACGTCTACGGCGGAACGCAGGACAACCAGACCTGGGGCGGGCCGTCGCGCACGAACAACGACCACGGCATCCGCAACTCCGACTGGTGGTGCGTGCTGGGTGGCGATGGATTCCAGGCACGCGTGGATCCCACGGACCCGAACATCGTCTACGGCAGTTACCAGCACGGCGAGCTCTATCGATATGACCGCAAGAGCGGCGAGCGCGTCGAGATCCAGCCGCAGTCGGAGCCGGGCGAACCCGCGAGCCACTGGAACTGGGACAGCCCGCTCATCATCAGCCCGTTCTCGCACACGCGGCTCTACTTCGCCTCGCAGCGCCTGTATCGGTCCGATGACCGCGGCGATCAGTGGCAAGCAGTGAGCCCCGACCTCACCCGCCAGATCGATCGCAACAAACTCAAGGTCATGGGGCGGGTGTGGAGCATCGACGCGATCGCGAAGAATGCGTCCACGAGCCTCTACGGCAACATCGTGGCGGTGGATGAATCACCGCTGCGCGAGGGCCTGTTGCTCGTGGGCACCGACGACGGCCTGATCCAGGTGAGCGAGGACGGCGGCGCGCACTGGAGGCGCGTCGACGCCGTTCCCGGTATCGGCCAGTACGCGTACGTCTCGCGCGTCGTGGCGTCGCGATTCGATGCGCGCACGATCTACGCGACGTTTGACCGGCACAAGATGGGCGACTTCAAGCCGTACGTGTTCAAGAGCACGGACCTGGGCAGGAACTGGACGAACATCACCGGCGACCTGCCCGCGACGGGCTCGGTCTACTGCTTCGTCCAGGACACGAAGGACCCGGAGCTGCTGGTCGCGGGAACCGAGTTCGGCCTGTTCTTCGCGCCGGACGGCGGTAAGCGCTGGCTCAAGATGTCGAGCGGGCTGCCCATGCAGTGCATCCGTGACGTCTCCATCCAAGCGCGCGAGGACGACCTGGTCGTGGCCACGTTCGGTCGTGGCTTCTATATCCTGGACGACATGTCCCCGCTGCGGCTCATGGACACCGAGGCCAAGCTGTTGCAGGAGGCGGCGCTGCTGCCGGTGCGGAAAACGCTGCTCTATGTACAGGCATCCCCGTTGGGCGGCCGGGGCAAGGCGTCACAGGGGGAGAGTTTCTACGTCGCGGACAACCCGCCTTACGGCGTCACCTTCACGTACTACTTGAAGTCGGGCTACAAGTCGCTCCGCGATTCCAGGCGCGAGCACGAGAAGACGCTCGCCAAGGCGGGAGGGGACACGTTCTACCCGGTGTGGGACAGCGTGCGCACCGAGGAACGCGAGGAAGCCCCCACCA
>JAHFBX010000029.1 GCA_023249815.1 Candidatus Eiseniibacteriota bacterium | reverse complement strand
CGATAGAGCGTGGAGGCGTTGATGCCGAGCAGCTCGCTCGAGCGCTTCTTCTGCCAGCGCGTGAAGTTGAGGACCTTGAGGATGTACTCCTTCTCAAGCTCCTCGAGCGTCATGTTCGGTGAATCGATGACGAGACTGCCCTTCTGGCTATGGCCGAAGCGGATCTTGTCCGGCAGGTCCTCGGGCCGGATGATGCCACCCTCATCCAGGATGAGCGCGCGCTCCATGACGTTCTCGAGCTCGCGCACGTTCCCCGGCCAGTCGTACTTGAGCAACAGGTCCATGGCGTCCTTGTTCACCGTCTTCGGGCTGCCGCCCTTCGCGTGACGCTTGAGGAAGTGGTCCACGAGCACCGGGATGTCATCGCGACGCTGGCGGAGCGCCGGCATGCGCAGCGGAATCACGTTCAGGCGGAAGAACAGGTCCGCACGGAAGCGGCCCTCCGCGACCTCGCGCTCGAGGTCCACGTTCGTCGCGGCGACGAGCCGGCAGTCGATCTTGATGGACTGCGTGCCGCCGACCGGGATGATCTCGCGCTCCTGCAGCGCTCGCAGCAGCTTCACCTGGGTCGCGAGCGGCATCTCGCCGACCTCGTCCAGGAAGAACGTGCCGCCTTCGGCGACCAGGAACAGACCGGAGGAGTCCTTCACCGCGCCGGTGAACGAACCCTTGACGTGGCCGAACAGGTTCGATTCCAGGAGGTCGCGCGGGATGGCGCCGCAGTTGATGCTCACGAACGGTCCCGAGTGGCGGCGACTGCGATAGTGGATCTCACGGGCGATCAGCTCCTTGCCGGTGCCCGAGTCGCCCTGGATGAGGATGGTGGCCTCGCTGTCCGCCACCTTGTCCACCATCTTGAACACGCGCACCATCTCCTCGGACGAGCCGATGATGGTCTTCTCCTCGTGTCCCTTCTTCAGCTCGCGCTTCAGGAACTGGTTCTCGTTCCGCACGCGACGCATTTCGAGTGCATTGCGCACGGCCAGCCGGATCTCGTCGTTCTTCGCGTTCTTGAGCAAGTACTGGAATGCGCCCAGGTTCACGGCATCGATCGCCGATTGCTGGGACGCATACGCGGTCATCAGCACCACCGGGATGTTGGCATCGTGCTTCTTGATGCCCTGCAACAGCTGGATCCCGTCCATCCCCGGCATCTTGATGTCGCTGATGACGACGTCGAACGGTTCCATGCGGATCTTGTCGAGCGCATCTCGACCGCTGTTCACGGTCGTGACCTGGAAGCCTTCCTTCCGCAGCACGATGCCGAGAAACTGCGTCATGCTCTGCTCGTCGTCGACCACCAGGATCTTCTCGGCAGCCATGGACTCACCTCGCTGGAAACGGAACTGGACAGCCGATCACGCCGCTTGAGCCAAGGCCGCCGCCGCTCCGGGCAGGATCACCCGGACCGTGGTGCCTCGACCGGCCACGCTCTCGAGGGTCAGCACGCCGCCGTGGCGCTCGACGATGCGTTGCGCGATCGCCAGCCCCAGCCCCGTGCCTCCCCGCTTGGTTGTGAAAAAGGGTTCACCGACACGACGCAGGTCGTCCGGCGCGATGCCGGGCCCGTCGTCGCGGAATTCCACGGAGACCTGCCCGCCGTCGCGCACCACCCACCCCACGGTGAGCGTGCCGCGTTCGCCGAGCGCTTCCAATGCGTTGGCCGCCAGGTTGAGCCACACCTGGCGCATCTGTTCGGAATCGAGCGAGACGAACGTCTCGTCCGGCCCCGCCATGTACTCCACCTGTACGTCCGCCGACCGGCGCGGATCCGTCCGGAGCGAGTTCACGAAGTCGCGGAGATGGTCGTCCAGCGCCACCGGCCCGAGCGCCAAGTCGCGCTCGCGCGAGTAGCTCAGCAGATCGGTGACGAACTTGTTCAGGCGCCCGGACTCGCGCGCGATGAGGTCCATGAGGTCGGCCGATTCCCCCTCGAGCTTGAGCTCGCGTTGCAGCACTTCGACCGAACCGCTGATCGGCTTCAAGCCGTTGCGCAGCTCGTGCGCGATGCCGGCCGCGAGCGCGCCGACCTCGGCAAGCGTCTCGTTGCGCCGCACGCGGCGCTCCATCTCGCGCACCTCGGTCAGGTCCTGGAATACGGCGACGACGCCGGTGAGCTCATCGTCGTGCATGAGCACGTTCGTGGACACGCCGAGTGGCAATGGCCGGCCGGCCGCCGTGGCCACGACCAGCTCGGCCCGCGCCCGACCACGGCCGTGCGCCTGCGAGTCGCTCACGAGCGTCCGTAACGCGGACAGCCGCTCGGGCAGTGCCTCCCCCACCGCACGGCCCTGCACCTGGTCGGCACGCACTCCCAGCACCAGCTCCGCAGCCGGGTTCAAGTACGCCACGTGACCGGTGTGGTCCACGGTGAGGATGCCGGTGGCGAGGTGGCGCAGGATCGCGTCGTTGTCGATACGCACGCGGTCGAGTTCCTTCTCGGTGCGCTCGAGGTCGCCGGCAGTGCGCTGGACACGCTCGCCGAGCACGCCGGACAACACCCCGACGATGGTGAGGAACGTGACCATGAGCTCGGGCTTCACGAGCCCGTTGAGCGCCGCCTCGTGCATGCCGAGAGGCGCCGCCAGCGCCGGCAGCGCGAGGAATCCCGCACATGCCCCCGCGGCGGTGAACAGCCCGCCCCCGACGCGGCCCAGCACGCCACCCGTGATGACGACGAGCGCGTAGAACAGCACGAACTGGCTTCCCCGCCCGCCGGTGTAGGTCGCGAGCCAGGTGACCAGCGCCAGGTCCACGCCCAGCTGTGCCGCCGTCTGCAGCCCGAAGCCCCGCCGCAACCTGCCGGCGAGCGCCCACGCCACCGAGACGCCCGCCACCGCGCCGAGCGCCAGCGACAGCAGCGCCGTGGGCCGGTCGGTGACGTCGGGACGCAGCAGCAATCCCGAAGGCAGCGCGAGCGAGGCCACGAGCACGCGGCCGAGCACGAGCTGCCGGAGGGCGCTCCAGCCCGCGACGCGGGCGACGGGGGCCGTGCTGGCCCCCGCTCCCGCGGGCGAGTCCGGAAGGCGGGGTGACGTCATCTCAGTCGCCACCCGCCACGACGCTGATCAGCTTGAACATCGGCAGATACATGGCCACGACCATGCCGCCGACGATGCCGCCCATGATCACGATCATCACCGGCTCGATGATCGAGGTGAGCGTGTCCACCGCCGTGTCCACCTCGGCTTCGTAGAACACGGCGATCTTGGTGAGCATCTCGTCCAACGCGCCCGTCTGCTCGCCGACCGCGATCATCTGGGTGACCATGGGCGGGAACACGCCCGAGGCCTTGAGCGGCGCCGACACGGTCTCGCCTTCGCGGATCGAGGCACGCGCGCTCATGATCGCCTCGGAGATGACGCGATTACCCGCCGTCCGGGCGGTGATCTCGAGACCGCCGAGAATGGGCACACCCGACGCGATGAGCGTGCCCAGCGTGCGGGTGAATCGCGCCACTGCGCCCTTCAGCAGCACGTCACCCAGGACCGGCATGCGGATCATGAACCCGTCCACCGCGCGCTGCCCGACTTCGGTGGCGTAGTAGCGCTGGAACAGGAGCGCACCGGCGATCATGGCCAGCAGCGCGGCCCACCACCAGTGCACGAGGATGTCCGACATCACGAGCACGATCTTCGTGGGCAGCGGCAGCTCCCCGCCGAAGTCCGTGAACATCTTCGCGAACGTCGGGATGATGAAGATGAGCATGAACGACGTCGCGCCCATCGCCACGGTGAGCACGACCGCCGGGTAGACCAGCGCGCTCTGCACCTTGCGCTTCAGCGCGTCGGCCTTCTCGATGTAGGTCGCGAGTCGCATGAGGATCTCGTCCAGCACGCCACCGGCCTCACCCGCCGCGACCATGTTGCGGAACAGGTCGTCGAACACACCGCGATGCTTGCCGAGCGCGTCCGACAGCGTCGAGCCTGCCTCGACCTCGCGCGTCGTCTCCGTGATGACCTTCGCGAACGACGGACGGCTCGTCTGCTTGGCGAGGATGTCCAGGCACTGCACGAGCGGCAGACCGGCGGAGATCATGGTCGCGAACTGGCGCGTGAAGATTGCCAGATCCTTGGTCGAGACCCCGCTGCCGCCGAACTTCGGCATGGACACGCCGCCCGTCTTCGGACGCAACGACGTGACCAGGATGCGCTTCTTGCGAAGCAGCTCGAGCGCCTCTTCCTGGCGCCCGACCTCGATCTCGCCGGTCTGGGCCTCACCCGCGAGCGTTCGCCCCTTCCAGACAAAGACTGCCATGTGCGTCCTCCGTTCAGGCCGCCGACCGCAGAACCTTCTGGAGCATGCCTTCCATCTCCACTCGGTCCGTGCTGCGGTCCATTGCGTGCTCGGGGGTGAGCTGCTTATCCAGCACGGCCTGCAGCAGCGCCATGTTCATGGTCTGCATGCCGAACTTCTGTCCCGCCTGCATGAGGCTGTAGATCTGGTGCACCTTCTGCTCGCGGATCACCGCCTTGATCGCTGGCGTGCACACGAGTACCTCGCAGACCATGATGCGGCCCGTCCCGCGGCTGCGCGGGATGAGCTGCTGCGTCACGACGCCTTCCAGCACGAACGCGAGCTGCGTCAGGATCTGCTTCTGCTGGTCCGCGGGGAACACGTCCACGATGCGGTTCACCGCCTCGTACGTGGAGTTCGTGTGCAGCGTGGCGAACACGAGGTGCCCGGTCTCGGCGATGGTGAGCGCCGCCTCGATCGTCTCGAGGTCGCGCATTTCACCGATCAGGATGATGTCCGGGTCCTGCCGCAGGACGTACTTGAGCGCCGTCGGGAACGACGCGGTGTCCGCGCCGACCTCGCGCTGGTTCACGATGCACTTCTTGTGATGATGGATGTACTCGACCGGGTCCTCGATCGTCATGATGTGGGCTTGGCGCGTCGCGTTGATCTTGTCGAGCATCGCGGCAAGCGTCGTGGACTTGCCCGAGCCGGTGGGGCCGGTGAGCAGCACGAGGCCTTTCTGCCGATTCGTGAACTCACGCACGATGGGCGGCAGGCCGAGTTTGTCGAGCGCGATGATGTCGTACGGGATCTGGCGGATCGCCATCGACACGACGCCGCGCTGGAGGTACACGTTCGCGCGGTAACGGGACAGGCCCTTGACGCCGAAGGAGAAGTCCAACTCCTTCGTAGTCTCGAAACGCTTGCGCTGCTCGTCGGACAACACGCTGTAGGCAAGCGCGATGCACTTCTCCGGTGTCATCACCTCGTACTCCGTGGGTGTGATGGCGCCGTCGATGCGCAGCTCCGGTGGCACGCCGGCCGTCAGGTGCAGGTCGGATGCCTTGCGCTGCACCATGTCCTCAAGCAACTGCCGAAGGGTCAAATCCGCCATGGTTCCCTCTTCCGTTAGTGGGATCTCGGGCTACATCTTGTCGGCCGCGGTCTCCTTGAGCACTTCCTCCACGGAGGTGATCCCCCGCCTGAGCTTCTGCAGCGCGTCGCGACGCAGCGTGAGCATCCCGCCCTCGACCGCGGTCCGCTTGATCTCGATCGCCGACGCACGCTGCAGGATCAGCTCGCGCAGCGGCGGCGTGATGGTCATGACCTCGTAGACACCGGCGCGGCCGCGATAGCCGTTGTTGTTGCACTCGATGCACCCCTGACCCTCGAGGATGCTGGCGCCGTTGGCTTCCTCTCGGGTGAGCTGCAGCTCGCTCAGGATCTCGTCCGTCAGCTCCGTGGCCTTCTTGCAGTGCGCGCACACCTTGCGCACGAGGCGCTGGGCGAGCACCAGGTTCACGGAGGACGCCACGAGAAACGGCTCGATGCCCATGTCGATCAGTCGGCCGATCGCGCTCGGCGCGTCGTTGGTGTGCAACGTCGAGAGCACGAGGTGACCGGTGAGCGCGGCCTTCGTGGCGATCGAGGCCGTGTCGATGTCGCGGATCTCGCCAACCATGATGATGTTGGGGTCCTGGCGCAGGAACGCCTTGAGTGCCGCGGAGAAGGACAGCCCGACGGAGTCGTTGACCAGCACCTGGTTGATGCCGTACAGGTTGTACTCGACCGGGTCCTCCGCGGTCATCACGTTCACGTTCGGCGTGTTGACACGGGACAACGCCGAATAGAGCGTCGTCGTCTTGCCGGAGCCGGTGGGTCCGGTGACGAGCACCATGCCGTAGGGGTTCAGGATCGCCGCGAGGAACTCCTTCATGCTCGCCGGCTCGAACCCGAGGCGCTCGAGGTCTACGTTCAGGTTCGTCTTGTCGAGAATACGCATCACGATCTTCTCGCCGAAGATCGTGGGCAGGGAGCTCACGCGCAGGTCGATCGTGCGGTTCAAGACCTTGATCTTGATGCGGCCGTCCTGGGGGACGCGCCGCTCCGCGATGTCGAGGTCGGCCATGATCTTCAGGCGCGACGTGATCGCCGCCTTGAACTTGTACGGCGGCGCCATCATCTCCTGGAGCGCGCCGTCGATGCGAAATCGCACGCGCATCGTCTTCTCGTACGGCTCGATATGGATATCCGAGGCACCCTTGCGCACGGCGTCCGAGATGAGCGAGTTCACGAGCTTGACGATCGGCGCTTCGTCCATCTGGCCGATGCCCTCGTTGTCCGCGGTGTCGTCTTCCTCGACGACCGCGAGATCGTCTTCGAATCCCTTCATGACGTCCGCCATCGTGCCGGCGGAGTCGTAGGCGCGGTCGAGCGCCTTCTTCACGGCCGCTTCGGACGCGACGCGGGGCTCGACCTCGTAGCCGGTGATGAACTTGATGTCGTCGAGCGCGAAGATGTTGGACGGGTTCGCCATCGCCACGACGAGCTTGCGACCCGAGCGCGACACCGGGAGCGCCATGAACTTGGTGGCGACGTCACCGGGCAACAGCCGCGTCAGCGCCGGATCGGGCTCGAAGCCCATGAGATCGATCGGCGCGCAACCGTAGAGCTTGCCGAGGAACTCCAGCAGCTTCTCCTCGGTGACCGCGCCGATCTTGACGAGATTGCTCGTCAGCGTGCCGCCCGCGGTCTTCTGCTGGAGCGCGGCCTTCTGGAGCGCCTTCTCATCAACGAGCTGCGCCTGGAGGAGTTTCTTGGTGATGTCTTCGACCACGACCATCCCCGGAAGATGTGGGACCACGTCCGGACGTCCCGCCGTTGTGAGCACGGTTCGCGAGCAGCTCGTGAGGATGCCGTCGCGGGCCCCAGCGAGGGCCATGCAGACGGCAAGCACGGTGATGCGCCGTGGAGGGCACCCCGGACTCCCGGTCGTTATCGGGCGGAAGACGTGCGAGCTTGATGCCGATTCCGCACGGTTGGGCGCCACGAACCCGTGCAGAACGCATGCGGGCGCCGTGCGCACTGCCTCAGCGAGCGGTCACGCGAACGAACGGTCGCAGTCGCTCGAGGAGCCGCGCCCCGATCCCCTGCACGCCGAGCAGCTCGTCGGCCGAGCGAAACGGACCGTACCGGACTCGGTGTTCCACGATGCGCCGTGCGAGGACTGGACCGATGCCCGGGAGCCGGTCCAACTCTTCGACCGAGGCGGTGTTGGGGTCGATCGGCTCGACTCCTGCTCGCGCTCCAGGGTCCGGCTCGGGGGGCCGCACCGACGAGTCCGCGACCGGCGACACGGCGCTCGCTGGGGGCGCCATCACCGGGCGGTGGGCGCGATAGACGTCCGAGATCGTTCCCAGGACGAGCAGTACTGCGAGCATCCGCGCGCCCCGCCGCTCGGCGTCGGTGAGTCCAGACATGTCCACTCCCGCGGGGAGGCGATCGGTCGCGGGGGACGGGGAGTCAATCGATCAATTGAAGAATGGCCACGACAGCTCGAAGCGGAACTCGCGCGTGGAGCCTACGGCGGGGGTGCCTGGGAACGGTGTGGTCGGGTCGGTCCAGACCTGCGGATGCGCCACGTCCTCGAGATTCATGCCGCGCAGGGTGATGATCGCGTCCCCGATCGTGAACGCGGCGCTCGCGCCGTACGTGGCGTAACCCGGCAGTGGTTGCGGCGCTGTGAAGAAACCTTCGAGCGGCTCGGTCTCGCGATCTCCGACCCACGCGGTCTCGAATCGCAGTCGCACGCGGAGGTCGCCCGTGAACGCGGCGAATCGCGCCTCCGCCCCGACGCGCCCGCCGAGCGCGGGGTCCACGTGCGCCACCTCGCTTCCGACGGGGCGCACGCGCGACCACGCGGAACCGTCCGCGCCGAACCAGCCCCGGCGAACACCGACAGACCCCTGCACGAGTGCGTCCTGGATGCGCACGCGCTCCGGAGTCCAGCCGTAGCGAAGCGAGAGGTCGCGGATCGGCCAGCGCTGCAGCAGTGCGCGCTGTCCGGTCTCGGTCGCCACGCCCGAGAGTTCGAACCACTGGTGCGCCTCGGATCCCGCAGCGAGCCCGGCGCCCGCGGCCCACGTGTCCTGCACGAACGCGCCGACCCCCGGAGCGAGATCGCACCACAGCGGCGTGACGAAGCGTCCGACGTGCGCGCGCCAGCGGCGACCGCCCTCCTCGAGCCTCCACACCATCGAAGGCGCGAGCTGCATCCTCTCGGCCTTGCGCGAGGGCGCGTCGGTGTGGCCGACACCGAGCTGCGCCTCGAGCCGCCCGCCCAAGAGCGGGCGCACGTCGCGCGCGGCGAGCCAGACGCTGGCATGTCGCGCCTCGAGCGCGGGACGCTGGGTGAGGAAGTCCTCGCTGCGCGTGACTTTCGCCTGCGTCAGCTCGAGCCGAACGCCGTGGCCTCGGGCGTCGTCCCCGTCCGATGCCTCGATCTCGAGTGAGTTCTGCTGAGCCTCGCGCTCGGCGAACACGTCGAACAGTTCGGATTCGAAGGACTCGCGGTGATCGTGACTGCGCGCGAGCGTCACGTGCAGGGCGCTCGCGTCGCGCGCCCAGTTCCAGCCGAGCGAGCCGCCTTCACCGTGGGCCGCGTCCTCGAGCCCCACGAACGGCGGTCGTACGCCCGGTTCGAGGAACGTGGCATCGCGCCGCGTGCCGCCGGCGGAGCCGCGCTGCGAGAACGCACCCGTGAGCGCGTGCGCGCCGCGGCGGAGGCCCAAGTCGGCGAACCACACGTGCTGGCCACGCGCTTCGAGCGACCCCGTGCCCGAACGCTGCTCGGTGAGCGCGCCACCGCGGAGCCAGGAATCCTCTCCGCCGCGCTGGAGGAAGAGCCCGGTACGGTCCACGGCCGAGCTTCCGTTCACCATCGTGAACGAGGCCCGCGGACGCCGCGTGCGCGGTGGCGTCGCGAGCGCCCTGAGCTCCACGAGCGATGCCGAGAATCCATTCCAGCCCGCGTCCTCTCCGATCACCACCGCCGCGGAGTCGTACCACGCGCGCGGAGCGACGATCTCGTCCAGGCCGGGCCATGGCCCGAACGCGGGCAGCAGTCCGTCCCGGAGCGTGACTCCCCCCGCCACGATCCCCATCCACGCGAATGGCAGCCCGTGTCCCATGGCGAGATCGTCCACCAGACCAGGGCCGCCCGGCGCGCCCCACGCTTCGGGAAGCGCCCTGACGTCGAGTGGCGCGAGCCCTTCGGCCGTGACCGGACCGGCGGCGACGAGCGAGATGGCGAGCACGATCCACGGAAGTCGACGGATGGGCGGGTCTCCGGAGGGCTACTCAGGAACCAGGGGCGTGGCGAAAGATAGTGACCGCCTTGTGAACGCGTCAACGCCACGCGCTGGGCGCCGCCTCAGTTCGGGGCCAACCCGGTCGCGCGCGCGCGCAGCTCGTCGAGCGCGCGCTCGGGCACGGGCATCTCGCCCAGCCCCGCGCCACGGTGCGGCCCGTGGAAGTCCGAGCCGCCGCTCGCCACCAATCCCAGCTCCTGAGCCACACTGCGCCACTGGCGCTGCACGGTCGCGCCGTGCTGCGGATGCCACACCTCGATGCCCGCGAGTCCGGCCTCGGCGAGCTGCTCGACCAGGCGGCGAGAGAGCGGACCCGGATGCGCCAGCACCGCGACGCCGCCCGCGTCACGGATCAAGCGCACGGCCTCTGCGGAATGAAACGCCGGTCGCGGGATGAATGCGCTGCCACGGCCGCCGAGGAACCGCTGGAACGCCACTTCGATGCTGGGCACGTGCCCGGCGCGCAGCAGCGCCTGGGCGATGTGCGGCCGACCCACCACGCCCGGGCCCGCCGCCGCGAACACCTCGTCCGCCGGCACCGGCACACCCAGCGCATCGAGCCGTTCGAGGATCGCGCGCGCGCGCTGCCGCCGCTCCTCGCGGAAACGGGCGAGCCGGCGAGCCAGCGTCTCCGAACCTGCGTCCACGAAATAGCCCAGCACATGCAGATCGTGGCCCTCGAGCGTGGAGGACACTTCGATTCCTGGCACGATCTCGAGCCGTCCCGCTGCCGCCGCGATCGCGGGCCCCACCCCCTCGACGGAGTCGTGATCGGTCACCGCCAGCGCCTGGAGTTCGCGTTCGAGCGCCAGGTCCACGAGCGCCGCCGGCGACAACACGCCATCGCTGAAGTGCGTGTGGGCGTGGAGTTCGAGGCGACGGCCGACCGCGTGTGGCGGCCGGGGCAACGTCATGCCGCCTTCCCGAACGCGCGGCGCCACTCCACAAGGCGATCGGCCACGTCCGGACGTCCCGGGAAGCGCATGTCGGCGATCTCGGCCTGGGCCAACGCATCCGCCATCTCGCCGAGCGCGGCCAGACTCAACGCCAGCTGGAAGCGCAACTCGGCCTCTCCCGCCGCGTCGAGAGTCGGCGAGCGCAACGCGCGCTCGAACTCTCGCGCGGCGTCGTCATGGCGATCCGAGTTCGCGAGGCAACGTCCGATCATCTCCCGGGAACGCATGGCGAGGCGCGGGTCACGCTCCGCGATGCGGAACGAACCCACCGCTTCGTCGAAGAGCCCCATCTCCCGGTAGGCCATACCCAGATCGTAATGCCCCTGCGCGTCGCCCTCCAATTGAGCGGAGACACCGCGCTGGAACTCCTGGAGCAGGCTGTCCAGGTCGAACGTCACTGCCTGGCCGCGGCCCACGGCCACCGCGACGCGTCCCTGTTCGCTGGACGGACCCTCCTGCGCCGGCGCGGGCGGCTTCGCGGCGCCGCTCATGCGCTGCAGGCGACGGCGAGCGGTGTCGTTGCCAGGCTGGATCGCGAGCGCACGCTCGAACCAGCGGCGGGCGTCGGCGACGCCACCGTCGTTGAGCGCCCGGTCGCCGAGCTCGCACGCGACCTGTGAACCCTCGGCGGCGTCGCCGCGCAACTCGCAGTTCGCGAGCCACAGCTCCATCACCCCGACCGGCGCCAGCGCGCCACGACCGAGGCTCCGGAAGATCGTGGCCGCGCTGTCCGGGCGCCCCAGCCGTTCGTACGCGAGCGCCGCCTCGACGAGCGCCTGCGACGCGCGATCGCGGTTCCCGGCGCGGAACTCGTCCTGCGCGCGCTGCAGTAGCTCCTCGACGCTCGCGACGACGCCGAGCAGTTGCTCGGGCCGGTTGGCGATCGTGGATGGGCTGGGGTCCTTCAGTTCGGGCTCGGCGGGGAACGGCGCGGGCGCCGGGCGGGCCGCCTGTGCGGCACTCACCTCGCGAAGCGCGGCCTCGTAGCTGGTCGCTTCGACTCCGCCGATCTCGTAGACACCGGCCGCGGGCGCGGCCGGCTCGTCGTCGGACTCGCTCGTGGGCGCCGGCGCCGGCGCCGGGGTGGGCGAGGCGCCCGGAGGTGCGACGAAACGTGGCGCGCGCTCGAACACGCCCGAATCCATTTGGGGCGGCGCCGCCGCGTTCGGGCCGGCCGACACGGGCGCGGACGGCGCGAGCGAGGGAACCGCCGCTGGAGCGTAGAGCACGGGCGCGGCCGCAGGAGGCGCGGCGGGCGGCATGGCGGCGAGTGGGGGTGCCGCGACCGGAGGCGCTGCCACGGGCGGCGCTAGCGATGGTGCGGGAGCGGGCGGCGCGGCGGCGACCGGAGGTGCCGGGGCAGGTGCTGCCGCGGGCGCCGCAGCGGCGACCGGAACACCGAGCGTCGGCGGCGCGCTCGGCAGCGACATCGTGGGCGCGGTCTCGGGGATGCGACTACCCGTGAGCACGCCCAGGTCCTGGGGCGGCGCGGCCGGAGCGGCGACGGGAGGAGCAGTGGCCACGCCCCCCGTGGGCGTGTGAAGTTGCGGAGGACCCGGGGCAGGTGCGGGCGCGCCTGCCACGGCTCCGCCGCCGCTGCCAGGCTGGATGACCTCGGCTCGCGCGAGGCAGCGGCGCGCCTCGGCGGCCTGCCCGCGCGCCTGCCACTGCTCCGCCGCTTCAACCATCGTGGCTGCGGATTTCGCGGTTTCGCCCTCCAGGAGCAGTACTTCGCTCAGGCGCTCGAGCAGCTTCACGTTCTCCTGCCCGTGGTCGAACGCCTTCCGCAGCGCGCCAATCGCCTCCTCGGACTTGTTCAGGCGCAGCGCGAACTCGGCGTACTGCGCGAAATAGACCGAGGCCTCACTCACAAGCCCGTCGAGCGCGTGCAACTCCGCTAGATGGCGCAGCACCTCGCCCTGCGACAGCGAGAGGCGCATCATCTTCTTGCAGACCGCGATCCCGTTCTTGTAGAGCCCCGCCTGCTCGTACGCGGTGACCGCGTGCAGGTAGCGCTCGCCCGCGCGCCCGTGCTCGCCCTTCTTGTGCAGCAGATCCGCGAGCAGCACGAAGTTGTAGGGGTCGGAGTCCGGGCCCTCGACGAGCTTCTCGTACTCACGGAGCGCGCCGTCCACGTCACCGTTCTGGACGCAGCGCTGGGCCCGACGCTTGATCTCGATCGCCTTTTCCAAGTTGGCTAGAGCCTCTCCCGGCCTGCCCTCGGCATGCGAGGGGCCTGTCCCTGGTCTCAAGCGGTCATGGCAGACTCAACCGCAGCCCTGCAGCGCTCCGAGGCAGAGCGGAGCTCCGCACGGGTCGCCTCGAGCTGCGTTGTCACGAGTTCCTTATCGGCAGACGGGACAAGGGACTTCAGGTTGATCTGAACGTTCAGGAGCGCCCCTTCCCCGGCCGCGGAAGCGAGCAGGCCGGCCACGCCGGCATCAGACGCGGCGTTGACATTGCCCTGACGAGCGGCGGCCTCGGCCAGCGTCACGACGCGAACGCAGGCGCGCGCGGTCTCGAGCGGGACTCGGCACGACTCGAGGTCGGCGGCCGCGAGTGCGCGATCGCGCTCCTCCCGCTCCGCGGGCGTGGCCTCCGGGAGCCTGCGCGCCTCGAGCACGTCGTCGAACGCCTCGCTGTCACGGCGGCCGAGCGCCATCAGGTCCCGTCGAAGCGACTGGGATCCACGCTTGAGCTCGATCATGACGGCCTCGGACGCCGCGTACTTCTTCTTCCCGATCGTGAGGTTCGCCACCATCGTCGCGAGGCAGCTCGCGAGCGCTCCCGTGGTCGCGGCCACGGTGCCGCCCCCCGGCGTGGGTGTCGGTCCCGCGACGCGATCGAAGAAGTCGCCGAGCGACACCGCTTCGGTGAGCGGCGGCGTGCGGAGCCTGAGCTCCAGCACCTGGTCTCGCCGGAAACCCTCGAGCTGAAGTCCGTGCTCGGCCGCGACGAGCAGCGCGGATTCCGGCACGAGCCCGACCACCTCGCAGCCGCTGATGCTCGCGCCGTGGCGAGCGGCTTCGTCGCGGATCAACGCCAGCACACGGTGGATCGGTGTCGCCTCGACGTTCACGAGATTCATGCTGACCTGCGCGCGGCGCCCGTTCTCGATGCTGAATCCCAGCGCGCGCACGTTCTTCAAGCCCCCGCTCTGCTCGCGGATCGCGGCGGCGACGGCCTTCGCGACGCGCACATCGCCGGTGTCGAGATTGGCGTTGAACGCCACGAGGACGCGGCGCGCGCCCACGGCGGTCGCACCGGCGGTGGCGTGGATCCGCTCTGGCCCAAAGTCCGGCCGGTGCGACTCGTCGCGGCCTATGAGCTCTCGCAAGCCCTCGAACTCACCGCGTCGCACGTCGGCGAGGCTCACGCGCGAGGGCCGGGTCGCGGCCGCTTCGTAGAGGAACACGGGGATCCCCAGCTCCTCCCCGATGCGCCGGCCGGTCAACCGCGCCAGTTCGGCGCAGTCCTCCAGCGTCATCCCCTCCACGGGCACGAACGGCAGCACGTCGGTGGCCCCCATGCGTGGGTGCTCGCCCCGATGTGCATTGAGGTCGATCAACTCGGACGCGCGACGCACCAGCCGGAACGCCGCCTCCGTGACCGGCTCGGGCTCGCCGCCGAACGTGAGCACCGAACGGTGATGGTCGGCGTCGCTCTCGCTGTCCAGCAGGATCGCGCCGGGCACCGAGACGATCGTCTCGAGGAGCTGCTCGATCACCTCCGGGCGGCGGCCTTCGGAGACGTTGGGAACGCACTCAACGATGCGGGCCATGAAGTCCTCGTGAGTCTCGCTGCCAGGAGCGTGCTAGGGGATCGAGCGCGAAGCGGGCATGCTACCAAATCGCGCGCCCGCGCCACGCGCGGTACCCTGCGCCCACGGCGTCACGGCCACACTCTTCGTTCCACCGCGGGCAGTGCCAGGTCGGCGCCGCGCATGAACACGGTGTCGGGGCGCACCGCGGGCATCCAGTAGGGCAACTCCTCGAGCATCTCGCATTCCCACTGCACCGCGTCGCCCCACGCGCCGGGGTTCAAGTGGCCCACCTCGTGCTCGGCGCCGAGCGCGCGTGCCGCATTCCACGTCACGGCGAGCAGCAGTTCGTTCGCGGTGAACCCGCACAGTCGCCCGGCGAGCGCGACGCATTCCATGAGCGATTGCGCGGGTGCCGTGCCGGGGTTGAAGTCGGTGGCGATGGCGACGCGCGCGCCGGTGGCGCGGATCGCGGCGGCGTCGGGCAGCCGCTGTCGCAACGTGAGCGCCGCGGCGGGCAGCAGCACGCCCACCGTGCCCGCCGCGGCAAGCGCGCGCCAGTCCTCGTCGATCGCGCACTCCAGATGATCCACGCTGCGCGCCCCGAGTTCGGCGCCGAGCCGCGCGCCGCCCGCGCGCGCGGTCTGCTCGGCGTGGAGCTTGATCGGGAACCCCAGCTCCTGAGCACGCCCGAGCACGCCGCGGCATTCCTCCACCGTGAACCCGACGGGATCGCAGAACACGTCCACGGCGCTCGCCATGCCGCGGCGATGGATCTCGCCCAACAGCACGTCGCGCACTTCAGCGACGAACTCCGCTCGCCGGTCCGCGTACTCCTCGGGCAGCGCGTGCAGCACGAGCGCGGTGCGGTGGACACGCACGGGCATGCGGATCGCGGCGCCGGACATGAGCTCCAGGAGCCGCACCTCGCGCGCCGACGTGAGTCCGTAGCCGCTCTTCACCTCCACCGTGGTGCAGCCGTTCGA
>JAHFBX010000263.1 GCA_023249815.1 Candidatus Eiseniibacteriota bacterium | reverse complement strand
GGCACGGACAAGTGGCCGCCGCCCGCGGCGCGGAACGCGGCCAATCCGCCCTCGTCCACCGCGAGCAGCGTGGCGCCCGACGTGGGGCTCGCGGCCATGCCGGAGAGCGCTCTCGTCGTGGCGAGGAGCCGGGTGGTGGTGGGGTCGAGCCGCGAGAACGGCGAGGCCGCGGCCACCGACGAGGTGAGCGCGAACGCGAGCATGGCGGCAGGTGCGAAGCGGGCACAGGGCAGACGCATGCGGAAGCCTCGGCAGGGTGTCGGAGCATGCCCGCGCTGCTCGCCGTGTGGGACGGGCGTGCGTCAGTCCGGGCCGGATCGATCGGGGAAAGTGTAGCGGAGGGGCCGGCCGGCACACCACAAGCGCTTTGTGCGGCGAGACCGGCCCCGTGCGCACTGCAATAAGACCCTGCAGCTTGCGGGGGCGAGCCGTGCGACAGGCGTTGCCGGGCCCGCCTCAGCCGTCAGCGCACGAGGTTGAATCGCGTGGACGTGTTGCGTCCACCCTGGCGAAGTGTCAGGACGTAGAGGCCCTGGCGAACGCCCGACGTTACCGGCAGCGAGAGCGTGTGCGGCCCGCGGCCGAGGTTCAGCGTGCGCCGGAACACCTCGCGGCCCGAAATGTCGTGCAGGATCAACTCGGCGGGTTCATCCGTGGCGAGCGAGAAACTCACGCCGTACGTGTTGCCGGTGACGGGATTTGGACGCGGCGCCGCGAGCGACAACGGGAACGAGCTCGGCAGGAACACGCTCACCTGGCCGAAGAAGATCTCGATGCCGTTCACGAATCGCCCGAGGCGATACGAGTAGCCGTGGTCGGCGACCACGAGCGTGTCCGTGTAGCTGGCCTGGCCGAGGCCGTCGAACGCCACCAGGTCGTGATAGCTGAACGCTCCGCCGTCGGTCGAGCGATAGAGCCGCATCGTCAGCGTGTCAGCCGGCGTGACGCGCCAGTCGATGCTCACGGCACGCGGCGCCAGTCGCACGGCCTCGAACGCCACCTGGGCGCCGTTCGGGATGAGCGGAACGCGACCCACAAACGTGTCGGGATTCCCGCGCCGCGCGTCGGCCCAGCACGGCCAAACGTACGAGTCGTTCGCGAACAGCGACATGTAGTCGCCCTGGTTCGGCTCGATGTTCGTGCTCGAGGCGGACCAGCGCGACAGCGTGTCGCTGACCGTGCCGAGCGTCGTCCACGTGATCCCGGCGTCGCCGGATCGGGCCAGCACGATGCTGGATTCGCCGCCGTTGCTCGCGGGCGAGGCCTGGCTCCAGTCGTACCAGGCGCTGTAGACGCCACCGTCGGGCGCCACGGCCACCTCGGGGAGCCAGTCGTCAAAGCCCACGGGGCTCTCGGTCAGCCGGACCGGCGTGGTCCACGCCGTGCCGTCCATCGAAGAGGACACGAACACGTCACGCTGGTCGCGGCCGCGCTCGCCGGCGCGGTCCACCGGCCCCAAGCGCAATCGGTAGCCGCCGCTGCCGAAACGCAGCCGGACGACCAAGTAGTACGTGCCTGCGGTCGGTGCGGTGAACATCCAGCCGGCGGGGAGGTTGCTCGCGTTCATGGTGGTGAACGTGAGCCTCGTGCTGCCGTCTCCGGCGAGCAGGATGAGCGAGCACTCAGTGCCCGCCGCGATCGAATCCGCGGCCGCGAGGAAGCTCTCCCCGGCGGCGAGCGGGAGCTTGTAGACATCCACGACATCCGAGGCGGTCAGCGAGCCGCGAAGCGTCTGTCCCACGGCAGCCGGCGTGGCGTCTACGACCATGTCGTTCGGCTCGACCTCGCTCCTGGCTCCCGCCTGGCCGGCGGTGGCCAGGTCATCGAGCCAGTTCAGCGATTCTGCCCACGACAGGTAGAGCCGGCCGCGTTCGGGCCCATGACTGCGGTCCACGCTGATTCCGGCGAACTGCACTCCCAGAGCTCGATTGAACCCGGGTGCCCCCGTCCCGAAGTTGGTGTAGAGCGAGGCCGCCGTCACCGGGGAGGTAAAGGACGCTCCAGAGTCGTTCGAGCGGCGGATGCGGTAGAAGTCCGCTTCCTGTTGACCGATCAGGTAGTACATCACATAGACGTTCCCGTCGCCGTCCACCACCGGCCGAGAGCCGTGCACCCAACCGTTCTCGGTGTCCGTGTTCAGCGACATGCGAAGCGGGGACGAAAACGCGGTGAGCGCGCTATCCGCCCGCTGGAACTCGACCTGGGAGCCGAACTCGTTCGAAAACGTCGTGTAGCTCAAGAAGACGCGGCTGCTGGCGGAGTCGGCGACGATCCACTGCTTGTCGAGCGCGTCGTTCGAGGAGTTGGGCAGATCCCGGGCGATCGCCACGCGGTCCCACACGAACGTCGAGCCGTTGAAGCGGCCCTTCCCGATGGCGATCCCGTTGCGGGCGCTGGTGCCGGACCCGGACAGGCAGAGCGCCGAGAAGTAGAACGCGCCGGTCTTCTCGTTCACGGTGAGGACGGGGTCGCTGAACCACTGGAAGTTGCTTACGCCTGGTGGGTGCGGCGGCGCGCCCTGGTCCACCCACGTGAGCCCGCCGTCCGTGGACGTCGCCCATCCCTGCGAGTCGCTCGAAAAGCCCTCACCATCGTTCCACGCGGCCAACATGCGGTTGCCGAACGCCACGATGCTGGTCTCTCTCTGACCCGAACTGGCGCCGTCGCCGGCGCGATCGTTCACGATGATGTTCGCGGGGGGCGTGATGGCTCGTGCGCCGGAAGGCCGTGTCACGACACGCGCGCTCCCCAGCGCGGTTCCGAATAGCGATGGGTCGTTCGGTCGCGCGGGGCGAAGATGCTGGCCGCGGCCAGAGGACCGGGCGCCCTCGCCGAGGCGGGTCCGTTTCGCCAACCGGCGCAGGCGCCGCTCGCGCTCCGCCGCGATCTGCCGGCGCTCGAGTCGCTCCTCCGCCATTCGCCTCGCGTAACCGAGCTTCCAGGCGTGCACCGTGCTCGTGACTTCCCGGACGCGCTCCTTCTCGGACTCCTGGGCGGACCCCGGGATCGGGAGCAGTGAAAGCGCGAGGGCGGTGGCGAGAAGGCCGGTGCCGCGGCGGAGCGTCGCGATCATCGAGGGGTTCTCCGGGGGCGGGAAACGTGGCGCGGTGTCTCGGAGTCGGTCGCGGGGACCAGGGCCCCTCGGACACGAGGGCACACTACCCGAGCGCCCCCCACGGCGCGACCATGAGCGCGAGCAGCACGATGTAAAGGAGGAGCTGCACCAGGTTCGCCATCCGCCAGCGGGACAGCTCGCGCGTCCACCCGGCGGGCTCGCCCTGGCCGCCACGCGCCGCGGCGTCCGCCGCCGCATGCGAAAGCGCGCCCAGCGCGCCGGCGGCGGGCATCTCCATCGCCAGCGTCACCAGGACGAGTACGGCCCACAGGCCGTTCGTGACCATGAACAGCGGCGTATCGGCCATGCGGTAGCCCATCTGCATGGCGAACACGTTGCCCACGACCCCCACGCCGAGGAGCGCCGGCAGGGCGATCATGGCGGAGAGGCCGCGATTCTGCTTGAACAGCGTGGCGCGCACCGCCCAGTCATTCGAGCGCCGGGCCTGCAGCGTGTTCCAGTGCGCCGCGAACACCGCGGCGAACCACGCGAACGCGAACAGGAGGTGCAGGTAGCGCAGCACCAGCACCATTCGAGAGTCCTCCGGATCATCAGGCCGCGGTGGGGACGTCGACGTCGAATGTAGTGCCTTTCGTGCGCGAGAGCACGGCGCCGGCAGGGCGTCGGAACGTCGCCGGCGCGCGGGTGCTCTAGTGAGCGGCGCCGAGCACGACCATGCGCCGCGACAGCATCCGCTCGCCCACGCGCACGGCCGTGAAGTACGTGCCCGGCCGCACCGCGGCCCCATGGTCGTCGCGGCCGTCCCACGCGACCGCATGCTCGGCGGCGGAACGGTCCTCGTCGAGCAGCCGGCGGACACATCGCCCGGTGACGTCGAGGATCTCGAGGCGCACGCGGGCGCGCGCCGCGAGCGTGAAACGCACGAGCGCGCCGGACACGCTCGGGTTGGGCTCGACCGAGAGTCCCGCGATGCCGCGGGGCGGGCCCTGGACGCCCAGCAGCGAGACCGGCACGCACGCGTCCACGCTGGCGCTGATCAGGGGTGTTCCCGGGAAGCTGAGCGCGCACAGGTCGGTGGTGTCGCCCGGGTAGTAGTTCCAGCTCACGCACAGGCTACAGGACGACGTGGTCACGAGCCGCGGGCGGGTAGCGCCGTCGGCGCAGGCCGCGCCGTCCGCCGGGAACGTGACGCGCAGATAGGCGTCGCCGAGCAGCGCCACGCTTCCCTCGAGCGGCACCGAGAACGCGTGGATGCCGGGTGTGGCGGCGGTGAGCATCGCGGCCACAGGACCGCGCATGACTCGAAACGGCGCCGGCGGAGCACACGCCGTGTCGGCCACCGGCGTGACCACCGACACCTCGACGGGTTGGCTGCACGGCACGCGAAAGTCCAAAGCCACTTGCACCGACGACACCCATACGCCCGCGGCCGACGCGCACGGGATGCAGGTCCTCGGGCGCGCTCGCACGTAGTACGAGTCGTCTGGCGGCAACAGGTAGTCCACGACGTACACCGCCGGGCCGGCGGTGCCTACCGAGCAGCCCGGACCGGTGGTCTGCACGGCCTGGGCAGGAGCGGCAGGCGCCACGGACACCCGGGTCGGGGGCGGCTTCACGCGCGGCGCGGCGGCGCCGGCGGGCGTCGCGAGCAGGACACAGAGCAGGAGGAACCGCATGGCCATGAATGACTTTCCGGAGGACGCCGGCACGGACGCGCTGCCCCCAAATAGTCCGCTCGTGGTGGAAGCAGGGTCAAGGCCTGAATCTCGGTAGTTTGTGCTATTGCGATCCGAAGTCCGGGCGTAGCCTTGCACGATGACC
>JAHFBX010000262.1:4376-4908 GCA_023249815.1 Candidatus Eiseniibacteriota bacterium | reverse complement strand
GCGTTGGCCGACTTGAAGCCTGCGATGCTCGACAAAGCGCAGCCGGACGCGGCGCTGCGCCATCTCGAGGTGCTGCGCGGCTTCCTCGCCGGTGACGTGCCCGGGCGCGTGCTGGAACACGAGGCGTCGCCGGGATTGGGCACGGTGCTGGCGGAGTTTCCGCTGGTGCCCGGCTCCGGCGGCTGACGCGCGGGGGACGCATGCGCGTGCTCATGCTGAACGCGTTCCACTGGCTGAAAGGCGGCGTGGAACGCACGCTGTTCGACGAGACGCGCTGGCTCGAAGCGGCCGGGCACGAGGTGGCGGCGTTCGCCACGGCGGACTCGCGGAATCTGCCGAGCGCGCACGCGAAGCACTTCGCCCCCGCGGCCGACTTTGGCGAGGACATGCCGGCCTGGCGCCAGCTCCCGCAGCTCTCGCGCGCCATCTGGTCCCCGCCCGCCGCGCGCGCGCTGGCGGGGCTGCTCGCCGAGTGGCGCCCCGACGTGGCGCACGTTCACGCACCGAGCCGCTACCTGACGCCGTCCGTGCT
>JAHFBX010000262.1:0-4366 GCA_023249815.1 Candidatus Eiseniibacteriota bacterium | reverse complement strand
GACTGGAAGCCGTGGTGCACGAACCGCGTGTTGTTCGCGCGCGGAGCACCGTGCGAGCGCTGCCGCGGCGGCCATCACTGGCACGCGGTCACCACCGGCTGCGTCCAACGTTCGCGACTCAAGAGCCTGGTGGGCGCGGTCGAAGCGTACACGCACGACCGGCGCCACGCCTATGCGAGCGTGCGTCGCTGGATCGCGCCGTCGCGTTTCGTGAGCGCGAAGGCGATCGAGCTGGGCGCGGATGCCACGCGCGTGAGCGTGCTGGCGCACGGGGTCGAGGTGCCGGCCGCAGCGCCACCGCCCGCCGGCCTGCCGGCGCGCTACGCGCTCTTCGCGGGACGGCTCTCCGAGGAGAAGGGTGTGCACCTGCTGCCCGCGTTGGCACGCGCCATCGCACCCGTACCGCTGCTCGTCGCCGGCGGCGGGCCTCTCGAGTTCTGGCTGCGCGCGCGCGCGAACGAGTCACTGCGACTGCTCGGCCACTTGAGCAGCGACGTACTCGCCGCGGTTCGCTCGCGAGCGACGGTGGTGCTGGTGCCGAGCCTGTTCCCGGAGACGTTCGGCTACGCCGTCGCGGAGGCCCAGCTCGAAGCGCGCGTCGTCGTGGCCTCGCGGATCGGCGCGCTCACCGAGCTCGTACGACACGAGGAGTCCGGATTGCTCGCACCCCCTGGCGACGAAGCCGGCTGGGTGGCCGCCATGCGTCGCGCGCTCGAGGATCCGGTCGCGGCCCGCTGGGGCGAGGCTGCCCGCGCGCGGGCCATGAGCGAGTTCGCCCCCGGCGTCCACACGAGCGGGCTCGTGGGCTTGTACGAGCAGGCGATCAGCGGCTGAACGCGGCGGCGCCACGTCATCGGGTGACGGCAACAGGGCGCGGCGGTATGCTGCCGCCGTTCCCGCGAAGGCCCGTTCGACACCGTGGCCTCGCCCGAGACACGCGAGCCCCGACGCAGCCCGCTCCCGCTGGAGCGCCGGCCAGCGTCGTGCACTCCGTGTCGAGTTCCCCCAGATGCCTGGAGGTTCCATGCGCAGAATGCTGATGACTGTTGCGCTCCTCGCCCTGCTCGCGCCCGCGCGGGTGTGGGCCGCTGACGCGCCCGCCGGACTGCGTGGCGAGATCCTCGCCAACATGATGGACGCCGGCGGCAAGATCCAGGAGCTGGCGGCCGCCGTGCCGGATGGCAAGTACAACTGGAAGCCGAGCAAGGACGTGCGCTCGGCCGGCCAGGTGTTCCTGCACGTCGTGGCCGCGAACTACCTGTTCCCGTCCATGCTCGGCAAGCCCGCGCCGATGAGTATGGACGAGCTCATGAAGCTCGACTCGCAGACGATGGAGCCCGCCAAGGTGCGGCAGATGCTCAAGGATTCGTACACCTGGGCTTCGACCGCGATCACCGAGATGCCCGACTCCGAGCTGGACGCCGAGATGGACTTCTTCGGCCACAAGATGACGAAGCGCGCCGGCCTGCTGCTGCTGTGCACGCACTCGCACGAGCACCTGGGCCAGTCCATCGCCTACGCGCGTGCGAACAACATCACGCCACCGTGGACGGCGCGCGAGCAGGACGCGCAAAAGAAGAAGATGGCGGAGGAGAAGAAGAGCGGGAAGTAGTCTGCTGCCTGGCAACACGCCGCCCCGGAGCCTGCGCGATAGGTTCCGGGGCGCCGCTCATCCCGGGCTTGCGTCACACCGGCCGGCGCGGGTTCCGCGACCCGGAAACCACTTTTGCGCGCGGCGCCGGTTCGCGCCCGCCGCGCGCGCTATCGCTGCGCGCCGTACTCCCAGCGCTCGAGGCCGTTCTCGAGCGGCACACCCAGCGCGCTCACGACGCGGTTCACGAGGTTGTAGAGCGCCGCGACCTCGGTGGCCTTGAGGATCGTCGCGTCGTCGAACCCGTACTCGCGCACGCGTTCGATGTCGGCGCGCGTGCGCTCGGCGGGCTCGCAGGTGAGCGCCACGGCGGCGTCCAACAGGACGCGATCGCGAGCGGCGAGATTCGCCTCGCGGTAGTCCAGCGCCACGGCGCGAGCCAGCTCGTCGCCGACCAGCCGCGACAGACGCACGCCATGGTGCGACACGCAGTAACCGCAACCGTTCGTCGCCGACACCGCCAGCGCGATCATCTCGACCTGTGCGACCGTGAGTGGCGCCGGCTCGCCCATGAGCGCGCGGTAGTGCGCGTGCAGCGTGGCGAGCCCTGACGCGTCGCCGCCCCACGCGCACCATAGGTTGGAGACGCGGCCCGAGCGCGACTGCGCCGCGATGCGCGCATAGATCGGCGCGAGTTCAGCGCTGGCCTGCTCGGGTGTGACGGCGGCGATCCAGGTCATCGGGCTCCTCCTTGGAGACGAGCGACCCATCCTAGTGGAGTTCGCCATGTTCGGCACGTGTCCGGAGGTCATCGAACGGACGGCGATTCCCGGAGTGCGGGGCGCGCGCCGGGCCCGGGAGACATTCCACCACACGGCATCCCCGCCGTGACCGCCTCGAGCGAGCCGGCGAGGTGGGCGCGCCAGTAGCCCCAGCCGTGCGAGCCCTCGAACTCGCGATACACGTGAGGCACACCCAGCCGTGTGAGCAGCGCGTCGAACTCGCGATTGTCGCCCACGCTCTCGTCGTCGCGCCCGCAATCGAAGTAGATGGGACGCGGCGCCATCCCTGGCGCCACTTCCGCAGCGTAGGCAAGCGGGCTCCGGGATTCGGCGAGCCGTGCGGCGCCGGGCTCGGGCCCGAGTACCGAGCGCGTGGTGAAATCCTTCCGGATGCGCAGGTCGGCACTGTGGCTGCCGGCCGCGACGAACCGATCCGGGTGGCGGAACAGCAGATTCATCGCGGCGGTGCCGCCGTCCGAGAGCCCGATCACCGCGCGACAGCCCGGCTCGGTGCGAAACGTCTCGTCCACCCAGTCCGGAAGGCGATCCACGAGGAACTGCTCCATCCGCGACGAACCGTCCTGTGAATCGAGGTAGAGCGAGCGGCCGAGCAGCCCCCTGCCGTTGCCATTCGGGAACACCAGGATCGCCGGAGGCATGCGCCCGCTCGCGATGAGCGAATCGGCGGTGACTACCGCCCGGCCGAGCCCCGGCCAATTGCCGTCCGAGCCCGGCCAGCCGTGGAGCAGGAACACGACGGGATAGCGCTGCGCGGCCGTGCCGGGCTCATCGTATCCAGCGGGCGTGTACACGCGCACCGCGCGATGCACGTCGTGGAGCTCGGGCGCGTCGATCTCGTAGCGTCGCAGCACGCCCGCGGCATGGAGCGCCAGGCCCGCGAGCAGCACGATGGGCGTCACGCGTGCTCCTCGCCCGGCGCGAGCGCCGCGGGCGCGGTGACCGCCCGTTGCGGTGCGACCGGCCGTCTGAAGTAGGCCGCCAGGCCGCCGGGGCTCTGGGCGCGGATCAATGCCCACACCACGCGTGGCAGCGCCCACGGCCCGGGGTGGACCAGGTAGCGGTGCTCGAACACGGGATCGAATCGCCGCTTCCACCGGAACACGCCCTGGAAATCGTAGAAGCGTTCGAGGTGCTGCCGCAGGAACACGCGCGCCCGGTCGGCGGCGGGGGGCTCGCTCGCCGACGCGCTCCCCGGCGCGACGGACCCTTCCGTTGGAACGTGCGCGAGCGCCGACAGCGACAGCGACAGCAACGCATCCCCGCGTGCGCGTGCAGCGTCCAGCGAGCGCACCACGAGCAGATCCATCGTGCCATTCGGGCCGTCGGAACGGCGCCGCATCAGGTCCAGCGCCCATCCCTGCCGAGCCGGGATCGGCACCCACGACGTGAAACCCTCGACGCGCCGGGTCGCGGGGTCCCAGGCCACCGCGAGCCACACCTCGTGCAGCCGGTGCGGTTCGAAACGGCCCATGCAGAACCCCTTCTCGCCGCCGGAGCGCTCGTGCAGCCACTCGTCCGAGACGGCGCGCAGCTGCTCCCAGAGATGCGGCGGCAGCGCGCTCTCCGCGGGCGGCTTCTCGCCCGGGACCAGGTGCGTGACGCGCAGCCCGGCGGCGTCCGCGTGACGCATCGAGCGTCGCAGCGAGCTGACGGCACTGCCGACGAGCGTGAAACGCTCCGTCCACAGCACGGGATCCTCGCCGATGTGCAGCGCGCGCCAGCCGAACGACTCGTAGAGCGGCAGCAGCTCCGGGCGCGCCTGGAAGAACGCGAATGGCCAGTCGTGGACCCGACAGAACTCCGCGAACTCCGCGAGCATCGGCCGCCACTCCTCGGCAGGACCGATGGGATCACCGATCACGAGCACCGCGTCCGCTTCGAATCGGTAGGCGATGACGGCTCGGCGGTTGCGGCTGAAGAAGAAGTCGACGTCGTCGGAGAGCGCGAACCACGACACCGACGAGGCGCCGTA
>JAHFBX010000261.1 GCA_023249815.1 Candidatus Eiseniibacteriota bacterium | reverse complement strand
GTTCATCAATCCGCTCTCGGACACGCCGGGCGGACCGCTCCGTTACATCGAGCCCGGACTGCCGCGGCAAGTCGTGGCGGGAGCTTCGCTGACTTACTGACGAGACGGTTCGGGTCGCGCCGGCCGCGGTCCTTACGGGATCGCGGCCGCAGGCCTGTCCCGTCCGCGGGGACTCATCACAGGTAACCCCGCGGGACAGGCGGCAAGCGCGCGCGGCGCCTTGGGCGATCGGCCCCCGATGAACGACCCCCTCCGCTGCCCGCGGCCGCCGCCTGTTCCCACGAGATCTCCAAGCGAGCGCGGCTGTCGGCCCATCGGGACGACGATGTCTTCGCTCGCTCAAGTCATCGAACGCTGTTCCGCCGCCCCGCGCGGCCGGGCCCCGTTCCCTCGGGTCGGCCCCCGATTGCGACCTCCGGGCCTCGATTCCCTGGCCGGCGCTCGGCGGCGGATGGAGTCTCGCGGCTCCGGCGATCCACCTTTGCAACGATTGGGCCGCTCGACCGAATGCCACAGCGCACTTGATGCTGCAATGAGTTGCGGCGCTTTGCCGGGCGCCTGCACGTCCGAGGCGCGACGACGGTGTGGACCGCGCGACGCGGTCGGGGTCAGTCCCGCGCGCCCCACATTAAAATAGGGTTGACGCACTGCACGCCTGTGCAGTAATGTCTCGTCGTGCCAGGTTCCTCGACAGGGACCGCTTCGAGAAGGACCTCAAGATGCTCAATGAACGCGCTCGCGAGATCCATTCATTCATCCAGCGCTATCGCCGCGAGAAGGGTTCCGCTCCCACCATCCGCGAGATCGGCCGCCAGTTCGAGATCTCGTCCACGAATGGCGTGCGCTATTACCTGAACCTGCTCGAGAAGGCGGGCTACATCCGCCGCACGGGTGGGATCTCGCGCGGGATCGGCCCCTCGAGCGAGGGCGCCACGCATGGCATCCCGGTTCTGGGCCGCGTCGCGGCCGGTCAGCCCATCCTTGCCGAAGAGAACTGGAGCGGCTCGCTCGAGCTGGGTGACATGTTCGGCCAGACGGAGCGGTTGTTCGCGCTCCAGGTGCGCGGCGACAGCATGCTCGACGCCGGCATCCTTCCCGGCGACTACGTCATCGTCCAGAAGCAGGACACGGCGCGCGCCGGCGAGATCGTGGTGGCGTTGCTCAACGACGAGGCCACGGTCAAGTACTACCAGCCGCGCAAGGCCCACGTGGAGTTGGTCGCGGCCAACGAGAAGTACGCGCCGATCGTCGTGAGCGAGGATCCGGACTTCCGCATCCTCGGCACGGTGCGCGGCGTCATTCGTACGGTCGGTCGTAACTAGCAGTCCCCCGACGGAGGCGCTTCCTGCCTCCGTCATTTCTCTCGTCGGTCCGCTGCACATCTGTTCAACAGGGTCCCCGCAGGAGGTTTCACCGTGGATTCGAACCTGGCCGTTCCCGTTCAGAGGGCACTCATGCAGCGTTGGGAGCCGCTCTATCGCAGCCAACTCCACTACCTGGTCACGTGGAGCACGCGGGGCCGCCGGCCGGTACTGAAGGATCGCCATATCGAGGCGATTCACGCGCTGGTCCGCACGGCGTGCGAGGATCGCGGTATCGCGCTGGTCGAGGTCGTGGCGGGGACTGATCACGTCCACGTGCTGTTCGGGTTGAAGCCCGCGCAGAGTGTGGCGAGCGCGGTGCGCGAGCTGAAGGGTCGCACCACCAAGGCGCTGCTACAGGATTTCCCTGAGCTTCGCGTGTGGCTGCGCGGCAATCTCGTGTGGGACGAGCGCTATGCCGTCGAGACGGTGAGTCCGCTCCGCGTGGATCGCATCCGCGGCCGCCTGATGCACACCCATCGCACGCTGCGCGAATCGTTGCCGACCGAGAGCTGGGCCGCAGCCAGCTGATGCTGCCCGATTCGGCTGCCGGCCGCGGCGCACATCCTGCGCCCTCATCCTGACGTCGCGGTCGGCGGCGTGTCGTGCGACTAACTGCGCTCGACGCTCGCTTCGGCGGCCTCGGGATGGCCGCGCGTGGCCAGCAGCGCGGCGCCGATCACCATGACAGCGCCCAGGATCTGAAGTGGCCGCAGTGTCTCGCCGAGGAACACGGCCGCGGCGGCGATGGCCACGACGGGCTCGCTCGTCGCGATCACGCCCGCCTCGGTGGCCGGCAGGCGCTTGAGCCCCGCGTAGAAGCAACGAAACGGCACCAGCGTCGAGAACACGCCGAGCAGGAGGAAGCTCCACCACAGGCGTGCGGGATACGCGGCCGCGACGATGCGCCACGGCGGCGTGACGCACGCCCAGAAAATCGCGGCGATCGTGAACGTGTAGACCAGCACGGTCTCGGGCGCATACCGCGACAGGCCTCGCTTCGAGTAGATCACATAGAAGGCGAAGATCACCGACGACGAGAAGCCCACCACCCAGTCGAGCGCGCTCGCGTGCAGCCGGCTCGTGTCCACGCCATTCACGAGCAGCGCCGTGCCCGCGAGCGCCAGCACCACGGCGAGCGCCGTTCCGGGGGAGGGCCGCTTCCCGCGCACCAGGTCCCACAGCACGATGAGTGACGGCGCGACGTATTGGAGCAGGATCGCGAGTCCCACGCCGAGGCGCGCGATCGAGAAGTAGTACGTGCCCTGTACGGCGGCGACGCCGAACAATCCCAGCACGATGAAGTAGCCGGCATCGTGCGTGTGCACGCGGAGCGCGGCGCGATTCCGGAGCGCGAGCCACACGTAGAGCAGCGCGGCCGCGATCATCAGTCGCAGCTCGACCACGGTGAGCGGTGGAACGCCGTGGTCGCGGAACACGGACCGGGCGAGCGTCGCGGTGCCGCCCCAGAACACGGTGGCGAGGAAGACGAGCCATCTTCCGAGCGGGCGCTCGTCGGGGGCGCTGACGACGCTGCTCATGCGCGAGGCCAGTCAGAGCCTACAACACGCAGTGCTGTGGGCGACAAGGCATTAGGTGAAAATGAATCAGCGCGGACGGAGGCCCCCGCCGATCTCCACTGCCTCGTTGCCGGCCTCGAGCATCGTGCAGCGTCCGGTGAAGCGTACGCCCTGCTCCATCGCCACGGTGAGCGCCGCGACATCGCCCTCCACACGCGCGCCCGCGCGCATCTCGATGGATCCCAGCGCGCGGATATTGCCGTGCACGCGACCCATGATCAGCGCCTCCTTCACTTCGACGTCCGCACGCATGATGCCGTGTTCACCGACCTCGACGCGCTCGCAGTTCAGGATGTCGCCCTCGAACTCACCATCGATGCGCAGTGTGCCCGCAACCATGATCGTGCCGCGGAAGTTCGAGTTCACGCCGATGATGGTGTTCGCGGTCGGTGCTTCCTCCGGTGCCTGGTGCTGACGGAACTTGAGCACACCCACCTCCCTGTCAGTGGCGCGCTGGGCGCGACTAGAGAACTCCCCAAGCCTCGAGTAGCCGCTCGAGGTCCTCCTGGCCGTAGTACTCGAACTCCACCTTGCCACCTTTGCGGCCGGCCTTGATGGTGACTTGCGTGGAGTAACGCTGCTGGAGCTTGGTCTGCCACTCCGCGAGTCCCGTGGTCCGCGCGACTCGCGGGTGGCTGGCTGCCGTCCGCTGCCGGCGGCGCACGAACGACTCCGTGCGGCGCACAGAGAATCCCTTGCTCGTAACATAACGCGCCGCGGCCAGTTGGTCGCCACGATTCTCGAGGCCGAGGAGGGCGCGCGCGTGGCCAGCCGAGAGCGTTCCACGTGAAACCATGTCCATCACCTCGGGCGGCAGCGACAACAGTCGAAGCGCGTTCGTGATCGTCGCGCGCTGCTTCCCGACTCGCTCCGAGAGCTGGTCATGCGTCATGCCGACCTTGTCGATCAGCGCCTGGTACGCCTTGGCTTCGTCGATCGGATTCAGGTCCTCGCGCTGAATGTTCTCGATGAGCGCGAGCTCGAGCATGGCGCGGTCATCGAACTCCTTCACGATGACGGGGACCCTCGCGAGCCCCGCCAACTGCGTGGCCCGAAGTCGCCGTTCTCCCGCAACCAGTTGGTAGTCAGCCGGTCCTACGCGGCGCACGAGCAGCGGTTGGAGCACACCCGCGGCTCGGATCGAATCCGCCAGCTCACGCAGCGACGTGTCGTCAAACCGGGTGCGGGGCTGGAACGGGTTGGGAGCGATGGCGTCCACTGAGAGTTCGGTGATGCCTGCCGCACGAGTGGCGAGCCCCTCCGTGGCCACGGCGGCCGTATCGCCCGAGATGAGCGCTTCGAGCCCGCGCCCCAATGCTTTTCTACTCATGGCCGAGCACCTCCCTGGCCAGCTCGCGGTAGCTCTCGGCGCCGGAGCTGTGCGGGTCGTACAGCACGATGGGTTTCCCGAACGACGGCGCCTCGCTCAGGCGCACGTTCCGCGGGATGACGGTCTTATACACCCTGTCAGAAAAGAACTTACGAGCTTCCTCAGCGACCTGGCGGGACAGGCTCAGCCGCGCATCGTACATGGTGAGGAGCACGCCCTCTATCCGTAGCGAGGGGTTCAGGTGGTCCTGGACCAGGCGGATAGCGGTGATGAGCTGCGTGAGGCCCTCGAGAGCGAGGTACTCGCACTGGAGCGGGATGATGACCGAGTCCGATGCCGTGAGCGAGTTCACGGTGAGGAGGCCCAAGGACGGAGGGCTGTCGATGAGCACGAAGTCGTAGTCATCGCGCACCTTGGCCAGGCACGACTTGAGCTTCGTCTCGCGCGCCATCATCCCCACGAGCTCCACCTCAGCACCCGAGAGCCGCTGGCCGGTGGGAAGGATGTCCATCGCGGCGAGCCCGGTCGGGAGGATGGCCTCCCTTGCCTCGGCGTGGCCGATGAGCACCTCGTAGGTTCCCAGGCGCAGATCGTTCCCGTTGACGCCCATACCGCTCGTCGCGTTGCCTTGCGGGTCGATGTCCACGAGCAGCACGCGCCGACTCTCCTGCGCGAGGCACGCTCCGA